>CADDZN010000336.1 GCA_902812375.1 bacterium
ACGCTCGACTCTGTGCCACGGCTGACCTGAGCGCGACAGCTCGTGCGTCTCACCAGGAAAGCGCACCATCACTGTCGGCTTGTGCAAGTATTTGAGCGCTCTGAACATCTGCTCGCCACCGAGCGCCGGCGGCGTGCGCATGTCTGACTCGCCTTCGACCAGCATCAGTGGCGTCGTCACGTTCGTAACGTAGGTGATGGGCGAGAGCTCCTTGAACTGCTCAGGATTTTCCCACGGCGCGCCCGAGAACCATGTCGGATTGAACAGAGTGAAATCGGCCGAGTACCAGAAGCCGGCCCAATCAGCGATGGAGCGCTGGGAGACAGCCGCGGCGAAACGGTGGGTATGGCCGACGATCCAGTTCGTGAGAACTCCTCCGCCGCTACCGCCCGTGACTCCCATGCGCGTCGAGTCGACGTAACCACGCTTCAACACTTCGTCCACTCCAGTCATCAGATCCTTGTAGTCGTCGCCCGGATAGTGGAACTGGATGATGTTCGCGAAATCCTGTCCGTATGACGTACTGCCGCGCGGATTCGTGTAGACGACGACGTATCCCTTCGCGGCCATCCAGTCGAACTCGTGGGTGAACGTGTTCCCGTACGCCGAGTTGGGCCCACCGTGGATCTCGAGGATCATCGGATACTTCTTCGTCGCGTCGAAGCGCGGCGGCTTCAGAATCCATCCCTGGATGCGCCGGCCGTCGAAGGTGTTGTACCAGAACTCCTCGGGGGAGCTGAGGTCGAGAGTGCTGAACAATGCATCATTCACTCGCGTGATTCGCCTCGGCGCATTTCGTGGCGCGTTCGCGTCGACCACGAAGAGATCACCGATATTCATGGGCGTCGAAATCAGCGTGACGATCCTCGATCCATCGCTGCTCGCGGTATACGCGATTACGTCCTGATCGCCGGTAGTCACTGAATCGACTTTACCGTCAACGACGGAGAAGCGCTTGAGGTTCGCGCTGCCTTTCTCCGACGTCACAACCACTATGCTTTTGCCGTCCCGACTCCAGAGGATTCCACCGCCGGAGCCGGCGCGCGGCGGGTGCTGGTCTCCGCCCAATCCGCCCTCGATATCGTAGTCATACGCGGTCGTGAGATTGCGTGGTCGGCCGCCGATATCCATCACATAAAGATCGGGCTCGTCGTAGAACCGGAGCGGCTTCGCGTTCTCCGAACCGGTAAAGGCGATTCGCTTTCCATCCGGTGAGACCGCAACCGCGCCAATGCTGCCGTCGAGCGACACGACAGTCGTGATCGCGCCGCCGTTCGCCGACACTGAATACAGCTCCGAGCCGCGCGGATCGTAGTAAGGCTCGAGACGCCGGTTCGATGTGAAGTAAAATCGTGATCCGTCCGGCGACCACACCGGCTCGTCCTCGTCGAAGTCGCCGGAAGTGATTTGCTTGGGCGTCGGTAGCGCTCCAGTCGGCCCGATCGCGGCGGCCACGGTCCAGATGTGGGAGTGCTCCGTGGGATCCGTGTAACCGGCGCCGTTCCATCGGTACTGCGCGCGGGTGATCACGTGCACATCGCTGACATGCTTTTTCTGGGTGGTGTCCGGTAACTTCTTCGCTGAATCTGATTTCGACGTGTCGGGCGCCGACAGGAATGCGATCGTGCGCCCATCAGGTGACCACACCGGAGACGACGCGCCCTTCAACACATCGGTGAGCGCGCGGGCTTCACCGCCGTCCATCGAGATCAGGTAGATCTGTGGCGGCTTCGATTTTCCGTCTACGGGCTCTGGTGTTCGGATGAACGCGAGTGTTCGTCCATTCGGCGACCAGCGAGGCGATCTATCGTTGCGTCCACTCGTAAGCGGTCGAGGCGGAGTGCTTCCGTCAGCGGGCACAACGAAAATCTGTGTCTCGTATCGGTTCTTGTCTTCATTGATGTTCACGCGCACGAAGGCGACCTGCGATCCGTCCGGAGACATTCGTGGATCGGCTGCCCAAACGAAGTTGAACAGGTCGGTATCGGTGATCAGCCGTTTTGTCTGCGAGCGACCGGGTGTCGGAAAGACAGCGACGAATACGAGCGGGAGAAAAAGAGAATGCCAGCGAAGTCGATCCATCGTTCTCTCTCTTTAAGGACGGTAATGTGTGGTTAAAAAATCTACCGCGAGGCCGCTCCCCGATTGCGGCCTCGTACACGAGTCTCATCGCGCCGGGC
The DNA here is from genome assembly GCA_902812375.1 of bacterium. Lineage (GTDB taxonomy): Bacteria > Gemmatimonadota > Gemmatimonadetes > Gemmatimonadales > Gemmatimonadaceae > UBA4720. The sequence goes on from CADDZN010000336.1 coordinate 2,181, forward strand.
ATTGCGCGCCAGCCGAGAAGAGTTACGTTGTCGCTCGACACGTAAAGCGCGGATTTGCGGCCCGCGGTGGAATCTTCCGCACGTGCAGTAGGAGTCAAGGTTATAGAAGATGGTGGAACCTTCAGAGATCCAGCCCAATGATCTTGCCTTCTCGCGAATCACCGAACCGGAAAGCACGGCGAGCGCGGTGAGAGCGATGCGCGAATTCCTCGCGCAGCATGACGAGTCAGTGTTTGAGCACGCCGTCGCCCTCTATGTCGCCGCGGCGCGAGAGAGAAACGAGCCGATCGAGCAAGCTGCCGGCGCGCTTGTCATGCTTGGCTCGGATATCGAAGGCCCGCGCCTCAACGTTGATGAGCCCCTTGGCCAGTCCCGCATGCACGAGCTGATCTTTATCGGGATTCTGCGCGCGTTTTACGGCGATATCGCGGTGGAGCGCGGAATCGGCGCCAGCGCTCAGCGCAAGGCTGACGCGCCTCAGCACACGAAGGCCGGAACCTGGCCCTCGAGGCAAGCGGACTGATCTCAGAGTAGTGACGGCGCAGCGCTAGGCCGCGTGACGCGATCCAGGCGAATCCTGGTTGCCGTTAGCCAGAGATCGGCGACGACTCGTGAGCCAGCCGTCGATAGAAAAATTACCTGCGCCCGCAAAGATCAGCGCGAGGCTCGCACCAAGTAGCGCAAACGCGAACTCATAGCCTTTCGGAAGAAAGAAGCCGCCCTTGAAGTGCACGAAGCGAATGGCGCCCAGCATATCGAGTGCGAGACCCAGCGCGGCGAGACGGGTGAGAAAGCCGAGGACGAGCGCAATACCAGCAAAGAGCTCGACGAGCGCGACGACAGGGCCCATGAAGCCGGCCAGCGGGATTCCCATCTGGCCGAACATACCGGCGACATTCCCCAAGCCGAAGGTGAACACTTTCTGCGCGCCATGGGCGATGAAGATGGCGCCGACAGTTATACGCAGAATGGCGAGCGCGATGCTTAGTTGACGTTGGGTCGAAGAACGAAAAAGAATCATTATGACCATTCCTTGTTGAGGTTGGGTACTGGAGCTCGCAACGTATTGTCGAACAGCTCCATGAGCTTCGAGAATCCTCGCTCGGCCTCTTCGGGACTGTAAACGCGTCCGCCGGGAATCATCCATCCATGCCGCGCCGAGTAGGTCTCGCTCTCGTAGCTGCCTCCCCACTTTCTGAGAGCGTCCTCGAATTTCGCGATTGCTTCGGCAGGCATTCCCTGATCGTTCTCGGCATGCCCGAAGTAGAGAGCTGCCTTTACGCGGGGCAGAACGAGATGCGGACTTTCCGGCCCTTCCTTGTAGAGCCCTCCCCCGTGGAACGACGCAGCGGCTGCGATTCGATCCGGGCGAGCCGCGGCAATCCGTAGAGCGAACTGACCCGCGAAACAAAAGCCCACGACGCCCATTGGGCCGTCGCTCACGTACGGTTGTCGAGCGAGGAAATCGACGTAAGCGGACCCATCACGCGCCATTGCGTCCGGAGTGAGCGGCGCCTTGAGCTCTTCGAAGCGTTGGCGCGTCCGCTCG
>CADDZN010000337.1 GCA_902812375.1 bacterium
TGGCAAGGGAATCCGCACATCGCCGCGTGATGCGCTTCTTGCGGATTCCGCGCCGGACCGGGCGCGCGGGCGCGCGTTTGGATTCCACGCTGCCGCCGACAATGCGGGTGCCGTGCTCGGGCCGCTGCTGGCGTTCCTGATGCTCAAGCTCCAGAATGTCGGGTCGCTGGAGGGAACGAGGCACTTGCTGCCGCGTGACGAGCAGGCGCTGCGCAATGTGTTCTGGCTCGCCGCGGTGCCGGCGCTGCTCGCCATGATCGTTCTGATCGTCGTCGTGCGCGATGTGCCGAAACACGAGGCTGGCCGCGATGCACTGGAGAAAAGCGCGGGTGAAGTGCGCGGTGGACTACCGAAACGATTCTGGGCTTACCTCGCGGTCGTGTTGTTATTCACTCTTGGAAACTCGACCGACGCGTTCCTTCTCCTCCGCGCCAACCAGCTCGGCGTTCCCATCGCGATGGCGCCGATAATCTGGGCTCTTCTCAACCTGGTGAAATCAGCAACCGGTACGTACGGCGGCCAGCTCTCGGACCGATTGGGGAGGAAGCCGCTCATCGTGGGAGGGTGGCTTCTCTACGCCGCTGTGTACTTCGCCTTCGGCTGGGCGGGCGTGGCGTGGGAGGCGTGGGTGTTGTTCGCCGTCTACGGAATTTTTTACGGAATGACCGAGGGCACGGAGAAAGCGTTGGTCGCGGATGTGGTGCCAACCTCGCGGAGAGGATCCGCGTTTGGATGGTACAATCTCGCCATAGGACTCGGCGCGCTCCCAGCGTCGCTCATTTTCGGAGCGATCTGGGACCGCGTTGGCGCGCCGACCGCATTCGCGTTTGGCGGGACGCTCGCGCTGATCTCAGCGCTTCTCATGGCCTTTGTTGCGCCCGCATCTCGGGCGAGGTGAAGTGATCCCATAGGCGTTGCACCGATTGCGCTTTCTCCTTCGCGATCCCCTAGAGTGCGGCCTTCACCAACCGCACCATCGCCCAGGAGGAAGTATGAAACACACACATGGCGAAGGAGTTCTTTTTCTGGCGCTGCTCACGGGAATCGTTGCTTGCGCCGATCCCACGAGTCGCACCGTTGGCCTGAACGTATCCAGCAACGTTCAGAGCGCGCCTACGCCGTCCTCCAACGATGACGAGAGGGCAGCATTGACCAAAGTGGCGCGTCTCACCGCGATTGCCCTCGACAACGAGCCGGCGCGGCAACGTCTCAAGCGCGATATGCGCTCCGCTCCTTTCCGGGAGCACAAGCTGGAGCTCGCGCCGTATCTGCGTTCCGCTGACGGAAAGGCCCTGCTTGCGCGAATGGTATCTCTGAGCGGGAGCTCGGAGAGCGAGCTGTTCCGAACCATTTCCGCAATCCGTCCGCTCGAGTTCTACATGCCCGTCGCAAAGCACCGCGAGACCTGGACGGGTAGTGCCGACGTACTCGTGGCATCTCAGCTAGACGAATCGGAGCCGGTAGTGGCGTTCGACAAAAACGGCAGCCAGGTGGCACTCAGCCTGAGTGTCGCGCCCGAGGCGCCCACACTATCGATCGTGCCCATTGAGACGCGATTCGACAAACCGATGAGCGCGCTTCAGTCGCGGAACGTCCGCGACCAGAACGGCGCGGCGATCGGGACCCTGGAAATCAGCAGACCGGGTTCATCCAACATGATGGCATGCGACGAGTTATGCAGCGGCGGGGGCGGCAGTAGCGGCGGTACTGTCTCGACGATTCCACCCGGGCTGTACCTCGAGTTCTCACGGATTCTCGACATGAAGGAGCCGTGGACCCGCGGAGATCCGGAGATCGAGGTCCACATTCAGGGACCAACCACTACCGCCGCGCCGACTTATGGCGAGGACCTATCGTGCTCGGGCGAGCACGCGTACGATTACCGCAAGGTATTCGACCAGAATACCGGTTTCTGGGAGGGGAGAGTTCTTCTCTATTCGCCAGAGGAAGTTGCAGCGTACGCGAGCAAGTTCAACCAGGGATTCCACGTTTTGTTCTGGGAGGACGACAATACGGCCTGCACGCTCAAGCTCGATTCGAACACCCTCGTCGAGATCCTCAAATCCACTGCGCTGGCAACGAGTACAGTGGCTCTCAAGGTATTGCCGGGTGCATCGGTTCCGGTGATCGCAGGTGTTTTCCTCGGAACCTTTTTCGCCAACGCCGGCTCCGCGCTCCTCACCAACGACGACTTTGTCGGAGCCGCGGTGGACCAGGCAAGCGCGGGTTACTATTACCCTGGCAATACTCATGTAATCATGGATGGAACGACTCTGAATGGACGTGCGACGATTGTGTACCACCAATAGCGAACAGGAGGAGTAATGACACGCTTACTGCTTGGATTTTGCGTTGGAGCTTACTTCAGTCTCGGAGGGCCGACTGTGCTTACCGCTCAAGACGGAAACTACGATGAGAATGCGCTGCGCCTCGAGGGTCACCAAGGCGATGTACGCATTGTTCGCGGGCTCCAGGGAACGGTGGTGGCGCACATCGGTGGGCTTCGTACGCCGGACGTCTCGAAGCTGGTGAGTCCGTCGGAAAAGGCAATCACCGAGGCGAAGATATTCGCCCACGATTACGCACCGGGCACCTGGATCGCCGCTATCGGCATCGCGGCGATCGGGGCCGGCATAGGCGTGTATCAGATGCATGACGTAGACAGGAGCATCCCGACTGGCATAACAATCGGTGGGGCAGCGTTGATCGTGTATGGGGCAAACCGAGTTCAGAATGCCTACAATGCGCTGGCCAGATCGCTCTGGTGGTACAATCGCGACCTGAAAAAATAACTGGCGAAGATGTATTCCTCGGGTCGCCCAAATCGTCTCTAGCGAGATGGTTTGGGCGATCAAAGAGGGAGCAGGATGTCAAAGAGTTTTTTGGCGCTCGTCATGAGTGCTGCAGTCATAGTTTCGGCGACGTCAGCCGGAGCTCAGATCAGGGAAGAGAGCGGTCCTCGAACCGCGAAAGGAATCGCTGGATCCGCCGTTACCGCTCCGGCGCGGGCTTCGACCGCGCAAGATTCAGCGCAGGGTTACGACGCGCGAGCGCTCCGCTTCGAGACGAGCTGGGGTAACGTCAACATCATTCGTGGCGCCAATGACACACTCCTCGGCACCGCTGGATGGTTCCGGGACCCCGGCCTCGAGAAACTCCTCGAGAGCTCGCCACGCGCTCTTACCGAGGCGCGGGTCTACAAGGCAAACAATTTCCGCGGTTCGGCAGTGGGTGGTGTAGGTGCGCTCGCGACAGCGGTTGGAATTGTCGTCGCCGCCAACGGGTCAAACGATGCGTCGAGTCCTATCCTCGTTATCGCAGGTGTGAGCGGAATGGTGTGGGGAGCGCACCAGCTCAGCATGAGCTACGCTGCTCTCTCGCGCGCGCTGTGGTGGTACAATCGGGATCTCTCGCAGTAGGAATCCGAACGCCTTTCGCGCTATTCAGTTCTCCGTTTTTTCCACCGCCGGTATCCTGCCCATCCAGCAAGTGCAATCAGGGCGAGCGGGATCAACACTCCGAGCGCGGCGATCAATCCGGCCACCAGCGAGATAAAATTTCTCCAGGCGCGCCGCAGCGCGGCGGCAATTGGGTTCTCGCCGGGCGCGTTACCCAATATCGGACCGGGCTCATGCACGGTGATGGTGAGTGTGCTCATTGCGGCGCGCCTGGAGAAATTTTATCTCGCTGGTGGCC
>CADDZN010000338.1 GCA_902812375.1 bacterium
GTTGGCGCTGTGGAGAAGGTGAAGTCGTTAATCGATACGGGAACTTGCATGGGAATTCAGGCGGCAGCGGCAACAGCGCTCGACGAATGCGCGGATTGGATTCCGGAGAATGTCGCGGAGTTCACTCGACGTCGTGACGCTGCCGTAGATGCGTTCTGCGAGGCGGGCTTCCCGTGCGTGAGGCCGAAAGCGACGATGTATCTGTGGTGCCCGCTTCCCAAGAATATTCCGAGCGCCGTATTTGGCGAGCGGCTGCTACAGGACGAAGGTGTGGTCGTGCTGCCCGGATCATTGTTTGGCCCGGGCGGGGAAGGATTCTTCCGCGTTTCATTCATCACGTCTCCGGAGCGACTCCGCGAGGCCGCACAGCGCGCGGGCAAGGTGCTCAAGAAGCTCACTGGACAGGCCGCTGACGCACCACGCAGCGGCGTGCGTAAGGAAACCAGCGCGGGAATGGCGCGCGCCTGATGATTTTCCGCCGCGTTGCCACCCGAGCGGATGGAACGAGGAAGAGGCTGTCCACGCCTTTTCTCGTTTCGCTCGGCGTCCACCTCGTGGTGGCAATCGCGTTGATGCAGATGCTCATTCTGAACGGAGATTTCTCCTCGAGACCGAAGCGTGAAGCGTCCGGTGAAGAACACGTCGGCTTCGTAAGGATTGGCAAAGCGGGCAAGGTTGAGAAGCCAGTCGCGGGTCGGAGTGGCGGCGACGGTAAGCCCCTTACATCGCGGGAGATCCACGTAGTTGCTCCGCTTTCAGTTCCCACAACGATTTCCGTTCCCACTGGGCCGGTGACAAAAGTCGAGGACGAAGGGACTGGTCCGCTCGTCGGTACGGGCGGGCCGACGAAAGGAGTGCGGCCACAGTATTCAGATCCGCGGGTTTGGGAGCCGCCTGGCCCGGTTGTCAGCGCGCCGAAAACGGTGAAGCAAACGATCGACAGCCTTATCGCCGACGCGATCGGACCTTATAACGATTCGGTAGCCGCGGCTGCCGAGAAGCGAGATCCTACCGACTGGACCGTGAACAAAGGCGGCTACAAGTGGGGCATCGACAGGCACGCGATCCGCCTTGGACCAGTCTCGATTCCGACAGCAGTGCTGGCGATGCTGCCACTCAACATCCAGGGTAACCCAACGACGATGGAGCGGGACCGGAGCTATGCCGCAATGAATCGCGACATCACCTGGCACGCTCAGCAGGCGATCAACGAAGCGGACTTCATGAAAGCCGTCCGCAGTATCCGCGAGCGCAAGGAGCGAGAGCGCGCAGCGGCTCTAGCTGCATCCTCCTCCAAGGACGCGCCCGCGGACCAGCATCCGCACTAAAAGCGGAAAACAAAATCCACGAACGGGAACCCAATTCCGGCGTGGGCATTGCCACTCACATTGAAGAGCGCGAGATCAACGGTGAGCTTTTCGCCCATCAACCTGACGCCATACGAATAGAGCGGATTAACCTCCGAGCTCGGGATGATGTAGTTCTCGCTCACAAGCGCAATACGGCGCGCGACCCGTAGCTCTCCGCCGATCATTGCCACTGGATTACGGGCGATGGTCGTACCAGCAAAGCCGTAGCCGAGCCCGGCGGTAATGCTTGCGTCCGGCGGACCGAACGTGCCGACCCCGTATACGACCCCGACGGTTGACTCGTCGGGCACTCCTCCGATAATCAGGGCTCCAACGGCGACGTTCACATCTTTCCGGATCGCCGCGCCGATTTTCGGCGTAACAAAGAAAATCTGGTTGTTGATGTCCGCCGGAAATAACGAGACCCCGCCGCCAATACTCACATTGTCGGTCACTCCGTAAGCGGCGCCCGGAAAAAATACTTCGTAGTCCGAGACGTAGCCATCGCCTTTGTCGAGCATGCGGCCCGACGGAGCAAAGAACAGTCGAGTGTCATTGGGGTTCGGAAACCAGTACTCGCCGTTTTTCATGTTGGCAGCATCGATCTCTCGAATGCGGGTGACACTTATAATCGGGACCGATACTCGCCCAACGCCGGACTCAACGACGACGGTGTCCTGCCCGATGGCCGCGATCCTACCGACGAGGCTGGATCCATCGCGCAGTGTGAGGATCTGAAGGCGTGAGCTGTCGGGAAGCTTCAGTTGGCCGCGCACATCGCGCGGCGACTGCGCGTGGGCAGCGCTGGTAACGGACCCTACTGAAACGACGCTCGCGACAATGATAGCCCGAAATAGGTTGGAGATCGCCATCGGAACCTCGCTGAATGAGACAGGGGTCTATGGGAGGTCCAACGATCGTCGCTAAGGGTACCCGCGGCCTATACGTATGGTGACGTAGAAGGACTGGGACGGCGCTCCGACTAGGCCGCCCTCAAGCCAGAAAACAAGCTATTGCTAATTTTCTAGCATGTGCTAGTTTTGCAGCATATCGAGCTGCCCAACCCTTTCATCGCACCATGGCGCACGAAGACGAGTTACAGGGACTGAGTCGCAGAGAGAGACAGATCATGGATTTTCTCTTTCAGCGCGGTAATGCATCGGTCGGAGAAGTCATGGACGGTATTCCGAATCCACCCGGTTACTCCGCCGTACGTGCAACGTTGCGTACCCTCGAGCAAAAGGGGCGAGTAGTGCATGAGGAAGACGGGCGTGCCTACGTTTATCGCCCCACTGTGCGTAGGGAAGCGGCGCGGCGGTCGGCGCTCACCCACGTGCTCAAGACGTTCTTCGACAATTCGGCGGAGCAGGCCGTCGCCGCCCTCCTCGAATTGAAGGGACCAAAGCTCAGCGAAGCGGAGCTGGAACGCGTCGCTCGGCTCGTCGAAAACGCAAAGAAAGAGGGCCGCTAACATGCTCGCGAGTCTCCTGGTGGATGCAGGCGCCTGAAGGACCCCGGTCCGCGATTTCAGCGATCTGTTGGGTGCGCGGCCAGACAACACCTCTCTGGTGAAGGCATCCTACTGGATCAATTTCTAGGAGAACTTCGCGAATCCAACGGTGTTGCCGCCCGGCTCCCTCACGTAGATCTCGGTGCTTCCGTAGAAGGTGTCGTGCCTGGGTTTCACAACGGGCGCTCCAGACAAAGACTTCTCTACCTGGTCCAGATCATCGACGGTGATGAACAGGGCTACGGAGTGGCCCATGAGATCTCTGGCAACGCCGGGTTGTTCCTCAACGACGCTCGCGCGAGTTTGGTACATGATCTCGACGTTGCCGAGTTGAACGCTGGCGAAGATAAGTTTGCCGTCAGGCGCGGGAACTTCGTTCGTGACAGAGAAGCCGAGTCGGTCGACCCAGAATCTGACACATGGCTCGACGGACTCGACAATGAGAACCGGCGTTAGCTGCTTGAGCGACGGCCGACCGCCGGTAGTCATACTTGCCTTGCCTTACGCTTGCAGTGTGCTTCCGCCGAGATTTGCGTCGAAGCCCGGACGAAATACTCCGCAGATGACACCGAGTACCCCGAAGTCCATCCCGGGCTGTATGGCGATATTGCGCTCGGCTGGGTTCGCGGCCTCGAGGACGATACCGCCGTCCCTCTGCGTAAATGTCTTGACCGTCGCTTCTTCGCCGATACGCGCCGCAACCAGGTCATGGTCGCGCGGCTCCTGCCGTGGGTTGACCATCACGTAGTCGCCATCATTGATGCAGCGACCGATCATGCTGTCGCCCTTTACCTTCAAAAAGAAAACATCATCGGAAGGAACGAAGCGTCGATC
>CADDZN010000339.1 GCA_902812375.1 bacterium
GTGCACGAACCAGCCCGACATGAGACCGAAGGCGACAAGACTGCTATAAGAGTCATTCGCGCGCTCGGCGATTTGCGTGATCCGCAAAAACAGCCACAGAAAGAGGCCGAGCGCGACCGCGACGCCGATGAAGCCCAGCTCTTCGCCAACGACCGTGAAAATAAAATCGGTGTGCTGCTCGGGAAGAAAGGCGAGCCGCTTCTGGGTGCCCATCGTGTAGCCCTGCCCGAACAGTCCGCCCGACCCGATTGCCACCTTCGACTGGATCACGTGGTAACCCGAGCCGCGCACGTCGGCCGTGGGATCGATAAAAGTCTTGAGACGATTCTGCTGATACGGCGCGAGCTTCTCCCACATGATCGGCGCGACGACGCCAGTCGCGACGTTGAGCACCATCAGCACGATGCCTTCGATGAGGAACGGCTTGTACCAGAGGACGAGCGCCAGCAGAATGAAGAACCACGCGCCCCACAGTCCGACGCTGAACGACAAAATCAGACTTATCGCCGGGCTTGCGATGAGAAGAAGCAGCGGCCACGCGACGCCTGACCAGTAGAGCATCGCGAAGAAAATTCCGATGAAGACGATGCCCGTTCCGAGGTCGGGCTGGAGCATGATGATCATCCAGGGGATCACCACCACGAGCGCGGGCTTCCACAAATCCAGAAGAGATCGCGCTGTCTCGCGCCGCGCCGAGAGAACTTTCGCAAGCATGAGAACGACCGTGACTTTCGCGATCTCGGAGGGCTGACCGATTCGATGGCTTCCTATCGCCAGCCAGCTCTTGGTACTGGCCGCGGTGCCTGCGCCTTTCCCAATGACCAGTGTGAGCGCGAGGAGAAAAACCGAAAGCAGATAGAGCGGAGTCGTCATCCACTCGATGAAGCGCACGGATGAATGTCCCACCGCGTACGCGAACCCGATTCCGATGAGCAGCCACAACAACTGAGATTTATAAGCGTGCGCAACCGCGGTTGGCGTGTCGGTTTGGCCCGCCGAGTATACCATCGCGACGCCGAATATCGAAAGAAGTCCGGCGGCAGCCAGAAGTTTGTAATCAGAGACAATCGGTCTGCTCATCAGCCTTCGTCCATCACTGCCTGAATGGGGCCCACCTTGAGATAGTGACCAATGATCGCGGATGCGATGTGGGCGGCTCGCGATCCGTGTAAACCGAACTCGAGTAACACCGCGACCACGATCTTCGGGTGATCCGCAGGCGCGAAACCGACGAACCAACCGTGGTCGGGGCCGCCGGTGTTCTGCGCAGTGCCGGTCTTGCCGGCGAGAGTCAGACCTTGAATCGCCGACGCGCCAGCGGTACCACCGGCTTCGAGCACTGCCTTCAATCCCTCGAGCAGCACCGAATCCTGCTGCTGGCTCAGAGTGTAGATCTGCTTCTTCTGCGGAACGAGGTGAGCGATCTCCGGACGCGGCGCTTGCCCCTGTGTTGCGAGAGCGCTGTAGAACTTCGCCATGTTCACAACCGTCTGCGAGTTCGCGCCCTGTCCGATCGCGAGGTTCAGGGTCTCGGCGTTACTCCAGTTCCGCGGGCCGTATTTCTTGTTGTAGTAGTCCACTGCGTACGGCCAATACGGCTGGTTCTCCTCGGGCAAATCGATACCGGATTTGTCGCGCATCGTGAGCCTGATTCCACCGGCGATCAAGCGAGAGAGACCAACCTTGAGGCCGAGCTGGTAGAAGTAGACGTCGCACGAATGTTTGATCGCGCCCTCGAGATCGAGCGAGCCATGTCCTCGCTTGTCCCAACACCGGAAGTATCTGTTGCCGAATTGATAGCCACCAGTGCATGGAACCGGCATGTGCTCCTTGAGTCCGACGAGGCCATCCTGTAAGGCGACCACTGATGTCGCGAGCTTGAACGTCGAGCCCGGCGGGTACCGTCCCTGAATCGCCTTGTTGACGAGCGGGCGACGCGGATCCGCGAGGAGCTGCTTGTAGTAATCCACGGGAATCCCACCCGTGAACTTGTTTGGATCCCAGCTCGGCGCGCTGTAGATCGCCAGCACCTCACCCGTATTGGGATCGATCGCTACCGCGCCGCCCTGCAGCGAATCGGCGAAAATTCCAACGGTGAATCTCTGCAAATCGAGATCGATGTTCGTGTAAAGCGGCGGCGCGCCCTCAGGGTTGAGATCGGGTCGCGGCCCTTCTCCCCGCACGGGACGTCCGCGCGCATCAACCTCGTCGAAACGCACGCCTTCTTTTCCGTGCAGGATGGACTCGTACTGCTTCTCGAGGCCGGCCTTGCCGATTTCCTGCCCGGGCTTGTAGTTGGCGTACTTCGGGTCGTTGAGCTCTGACTCGGTGATTTCGCCGGTATATCCAACGAACGAAGCAACCGCCGCTCCGTCCGGATAGTATCTCTTTGGCACCGACTGAATGATGAGGCGGGGAAAATCCAGACGATGCTCCTCGAGCACAGACACAACATCGATCGACGCGTCAGGCACGATGACGGTCGGTCGCGTTGGCGCACGACGATAGCGGCGAATCGCAGCGTTGATGTCGCCCTGACCGAGCTGCAGCGTTGTCGATAACTGCGCCAGCGCGCCGCGCAGGCTGTCGACATTCGGCGCAGTGATAGACACCGAGTACGCAGGAAGATTTTCCGCGATCACCTGGCCATGACGATCGTAGATGATTCCGCGCGGCGCCGGCAGCGGGATCGGCCGCAGGCGATTCTCCTGCGACTGCATCACGTACTGCTTGTTCTGAATGACCTGCGTCTTGAAGAAGGCGCCGACCAGAAACAAGAATCCGAGAACGAGCGCCAATGAGCTCATTCGTGCTCGGCGCGCTACGTCATTCGGATGGAAGCTCATGCGGGACTCGGCTCGAGAAGCGGACGCATCAGGAACAATAACAGAACGCCCACCGCCGCTGTGACCGCGGCGGACAACGGAGACCAGAGTAGCAACTGCTGCACCAGTTCCACGCCGTGCACTCTCTGCTCACCCAGGAAGTAGATGATGTCGAACACCCACTTGCCGAGGAAAAAGAAAAAAGCGTTGAGGACGAGGTTATCGGCAAAGAAAACCGCCTTGAGATAGGAGGCCCCGAAGCCGACCGCCGTCATCGCTATCGCCCCGGCACCCAGCGCGTCCGGCGCGAGCGAATCGGAGATGAGCCCGAGGACGAATCCAATTACGGCCGCAGTTGCCGGGCGAACGCGCACGGCCGCCAGCAACAGGGCCAGAACAAGGAAGTCCATCGGTGCGCGCCATCCCAGAAGCGGACGGAGAGTGTAGTGTAAAACGACGAAGATGAGGAAGGTGATAATCGCGCGAATCGCCCCGCCCAAATTCATCGTGTCACTCCGGGCGTTCGGGGCGGAGGAATGGTATCCCGGCGGATTGTGTCGACCGGCGCTGGGCGAACGATCGTATCGCGCCGCGTAGTATCGGTAGTCACAGCGGGCCGTCGAGCCGGAGGTGGTGCATTGACGGCTGGGTTTGGTGCTCCGACGACTGGTCGCGTGCTGTCCGTCACGGGGGCGGGCGCAGTGCCATTTGCGCGCGCGACGCTGTCGAGCACTGCTCGGCGAGCCGCGGCCTCCGCCAGGGCGGCACTCTTGGCGGCACTGTCACCCGAAACAACGATGCGCTGAGCCGCGGCTTCGACCTGCGCGGCGCTCTCCCACACGCCATCGAG
>CADDZN010000340.1 GCA_902812375.1 bacterium
AAGCGAATCTCAGCGGGAATCGGTGCGTCGCCTACTCTGTTCGCGCTTTTTCCCGGATTTGGTCCGGTCAGTCGGTTCAGACACTCGATCACGCCGACGATCTCTTTCTCCTATGCGCCGAGCGGGCAACTCAGCAGCGAATATCTGCGGGCGATCAATACCAGCCGGCAAGGATACCTCGGATCACTCGCGCAAAATCAAATCAGTCTCGGCCTGTCGCACGTACTCGAGGCGAAGCTAAAGAGCAGCGACACGAGTGCGACCGCCGAGCCGAAGAAAATTAAAGTGCTCTCCATGAACTTTTCGTCGCTGAGCTACGACATCGAGAGAGCACGAAAGACGCGCCGGTCCGGATTTACGACGCCGAATCTTTCCACCGATTTTACATCTGATCTATTGCCCGGATTCAACGCTCACACGAGCTGGTCGCTTTATCAGGGCGACGTGATGAGCGATACCGCCAGGTTCAAGCCGTACAGGGAAGAGTTTGGCGCATCCTTCACCCTGAACGGGCAGTCGGGTTTGTTCGGCGTGATCAGCCGCGTTTTTGGCCGCGCTGTTCCGCAGAAGACTCCTCAGATCGAGAGAGTGGAGCCGAGTAGCGATGACGCCCTCGCAAGCAGGATCGCGGCAACTCCGGTGGCGGGGATCACGGCGCGCAACAGACAATTCTCGATGCCGCAGACCGAAGGGTGGCAGGCGACGCTTACCTACAGCTCGACGCGGCAAAGACCTCCGACGGGGAATGGAATCATTCTTTCCGAGGATCCAAGCATTCATTGCGCAATTTTCGTTTCGAATCCTATCGTATACCAACGCTGCCTCGATGAAGCGCTGGCGCAGTCTACCGCCGCCGGATCGATGTCACGGGGATTGGCGGGCGCGCCGTTCATCCGTACCCAGCCGCGCGACAACCTGCAATCGCAGGTATCGTTTCACCTCACGCCAAAATGGGGTGGCACGTGGAATACCAACTACGACTTCCAGGCGAAGAAGTTCGGCAGCCACCAGGTGACGTTGCAGCGCGAGCTGCACGATTGGCGCGCCATCTTTGCGTTCACCCAGGCTCAGAACGGCAACTTCGCGTTCAGCTTCTTCATTGCACTGAACGCCGAGCCTGATCTAAAATTCGACTATGACAAGCAGACGTACCGTCCAGTAACCCGCTGACTTTGACGCAGCGGCTCAACATCACGAACGGCGATAGCGCCGCCGACACGCTTGGCGAAGCCGGAATCGCGGGCAAGATCATCGCGTGGCGGGATGTTCTGCACGAGGGCCGAGTCGATGCTTCGCTCTCACTGGAAGCTCTGACTCAGGTGCGGGCTCGCTTCATCTCAGAGAAAGGCTGGGGCGACTTCGCTCACGTGAGCGGTGACTTCGCCGAGCGCGACCGGATGATCCGGCATCTGGATTACTTCGATGAGGTTACGCTGTGGTTCGAGGACGACCTGTACGATCAGCTTCAGATGGTCCAGCTCCTCGATTTCTTCTCCCGGGACACGCGCCGAAAAAGAATTTCACTCATCGTCGTCGATGGATATATCCCGCCACTCTCACCGGCCAAGCTGAAAGATCTCGACGCGGCACGCACTCCAGTAACTATGCCACAGCTCGAGCTGGCCCAGAAAGCCTGGAAGGCATTTGGATCGGACGACCCCGAATCGATTCTGCGGTTGCTCGCCGAGGACACCAGCGCGTTACCGTATCTCGCTCCGGCCCTGAAGCGGCACCTCGAGGAGTTTCCGTCGCTGGAGACCGGTCTCTCGAGATCGGAGCGCGAAGCGCTGACCGCGATCGATCAGGGCCACACAACCCCTGTTGCCGCGTTTCTCGAGGCGGCGAAACATCAGGAGAGCATTTTCCTCGGCGACATCATCTTCTTCTCATACCTGGAAAGAATGAGCGGCAGGAACAACGCGCTGGTCACGTGGGCTGACGGTACTCCAGTGATTGCGCCAACGTCGGGAAACTCGCGCGACTTCGTGAAGAGACAATTGAAGCTCACTCCATTGGGTCGCGAAGTTCTGGGCGGTGCCGAAGATTGGCAGAGCATCACCTCTCAGACGCGCTGGCTGGGGGGCGTAGAGATTAAGCCCGGTCGTGGCGGGTGGCGATGGGATGCGGGCCAGCGTGTGCTGGTCAGAGCGCCCAAGGCGGATCGGGGCAACTCGAAGCGCGGCGAGTTGAAGGAAGCCGAGTCGAAGCCCCGCGCGCCGAAGCGCAGCTCTCGGAAAAAGAAATGACCGCAAAGCTGTTGATCGACGGCAATAATCTGACCGTCGACGACGCCTATGCCGTGTCGATGAAAAAGCTACGTGTCGCTCTGGTACCGAAGGCGCGAGAACGCATGCTCAAAACTCGCGCGGTAGTCGATGACATCGTACAAAAAAACGCTGTCGTTTACGGAGTGACCACCGGCTTCGGCAAGTTGTCCGACGTCGCCATTCCCTCGGATCGGCTAGCCGAGCTGCAGGTGAACCTCGTGCGCAGCCATACGTCAGGTGTTGGCGAGCGCTTGCCGGAGGCCGAGACGCGAGCAATGATGCTGCTTCGCGCGAACGTGATCGCCAAAGGATATTCGGGCGCGCGTCCGGATCTGGTCGAGATTCTGATCGGGATGTTGAACGCCGATGTGTACCCCCCAATTCCGGAGCAGGGTAGTGTCGGCGCCAGTGGTGATCTCGCGCCGCTCGCACATCTCGCGCTCTCGATAATCGGCGAAGGATCGCTGATCAGCGATGGAAAAGAGGCGCCAGCGGCCTCGGTTCTCGAACGAATCGGACTCAAACCGGTTGTCCTCGCGCCAAAGGAAGGAATCACTCTCATCAACGGCACTCAGACGCACACCGCGGTGGCGCTCGTTGCCCTCGTGCGCGCGCGATCGTTGTGGCGGACAGCGCACGTCGCGGGAGCGATGTCGCTAGAGGCGCTGTTGGGTACACCTGTCGCATTCGACGAGCGCATCCACGGCGCGCGCGGTCAGAAGGGTCAGCTTCGCTCTGCGGCGCTGCTGCGCGATCTTCTCGTGGATAGCGAAGTGCGCGAGTCGCACCGTTACGGAGATCCGCGGGTCCAGGACCCCTATTGTCTGCGCTGCATGCCGCAAGTGCACGGTCCAGTCCTCGACGCGCTCGATTTCATCGAGAACGCGGTCTCGAGAGAGCTCAACGCGGCGACGGATAATCCGCTGGTATTCGAGAACGGTGAGACGCTGAGCGGCGGCAATTTTCACGGGCTGACCGTCGCGATGGCGCTCGATTTCCTGGCAATCGTGCTGACCAACCTCGCGACGATATCCGAGCGGAGAATCGACCGGCTGGTGCATCCCGATCTCAATCAGGGACTCCCGCCCTTTCTCACCCCCGATGCTGGAGTGAACTCGGGCTTCATGATGGCTCAGGTGACAGCCGCGGCTCTCGCGAGCGAATGCAAAGTCCTCTCTCATCCGGCGAGTGTCGACACCATTCCCACGGACGGAAGCAAGGAAGACGTCGTGCCAATGGCGATGGGCGCCGCGTGGAAGGCACGCCGACTGCTACGGAATCTGGAGAACATTCTCGCGATCGAGCTGATGTGCGGAGCGCAGGGCATCGATTTCAGGGCACCTCTCAAGCCGGGCCGGGGCGTACGCGCTGCGCACGAGCGCGTGCGCCCCGGCCCGGCTTGAG
>CADDZN010000341.1 GCA_902812375.1 bacterium
CCTCGGGCTTCGCATTCACTCCATCAACCATGATCAGGGCGTAACTCTTAGACCGAAGCTGAAGATGTAGCCAGTCTCCTTCACCGACGCGTCGGCTGAACGGGCGGCGCGCTGGAATGTGAAGTCGATGCTGGCGCGATCGCGAGCCAGCGGGGCGCCGAGGCCTGCCATGAGTGACGTCTCGGACACTTTCTGGCCGTTGAAACCGAAGGGCAGCGTTCTGTGCCGCGCACCGGCGCGGACAAAGATGATTCGCTGAAGGAGTCGGGGACCCGTGACTTCGGCTCCGGCACTCATGTCCCAACCGTCGAACGCCTGGATGCCCGTCGACGAAAGCGAGCTGAGCGAGCTCCAGGAATCGTGCGCGGCTCTCGCGGCGAGAGTCGCACCGCTTATTCCGGTATAGCTCACGGATGCTGAATAGTGGTCAGGGATGTGGCCCGTTCCAATTAACGTGTCCGCCTCTTCAGCTCGCAACTCTCCTCCCTTTCGACCCGCGAGGGCGAAAGCAATCTTGCTCGAAGGATGATATTCGAGACCGACCGATGCGGCAAATCCCGCGTAGCTTATACGGTCGTTCTGCGTAGTGCTCAGGAACTTCGAGCTGTCAGGGAAAACCTCGGAGACAGTCACCCGGTTACTTCCCGTGAATACGTGGCCGCCAAACCCGAGCCGAAATGTTTGACTGCGCGCCCATCCCATCGCCAGCCGTACGTCGTTGATGGCGCCGAGCACCTTATTCTCCTCGGTGACGTCGGTACTGTCGAGTGTGCTGCCGACGGCTTCTCGTCGCTGCGCGCTCGTTTGGTAGGAGCGGTCGAGGAAAGTCGACGAGCTCAGCGCCAGCGTCCAGTGCTGTCCGACCGGAAGAACTCCAGACACGAGAGGGAAACGCGCGGTGGTGGTTCTCGCCGTATTTGACCCAACTGTTACGCGTCTCAGCTCGGGCGAGTACTGGAAAAACAGAGCCGACGCACCGACGCCGGCGATCGCCGCGGGAGAGACGAGACTGAGCGCATCGAAATCCGCGAGTGATCCGCCTGCGCCCTCAGATCGAGCGCTGGTCTGTCCCGGAGGATAACCGAGTCCGCCAGTACTGAGCGCTCCCTGTGCGCCCGCGCTGGAATACGCGGAGATCGCGGCAAGGACTAAAACCATCGATACACGTCTGATCACGGAAGCCCCAGGGGAATTCTAGGTGTGTAGCTGATTCTGAGCTGAGGCCGGAGCGATGCAGGAGCGCTGCTCGAATAAAAGCTCACTTCAACTGGCGAAAGTCCCTCCCGCGCTGCTCGAAGCACAATTGCGCGAGGCGTAGAGTCTGCCGACTGCGTACGCCAGATCGCAAACGCTCGCGCGAGCTCTACTTCTTTCGGGCCGGTCTCACCCGGACGAACAAAAACAGTATCGAGCGCGATATCGGTCGCGATCTGCGCGGCCCTTGTAGGGTCAGTCACCGCTGATCCGGCGAGAACCAGTGCGGGCAGCAGCCTCAACGTATCCGTGGCGGCGAACCCGGAGCTCGGCAACTGATTCAGGATCAGCGTCGCGCGAACGACCGTCGCGGAATCGATAATGTTGAGCGGGATGTCGAATCGGAGGTACGCCCGGCGCGGTGGCAATCCTCCGACTACGAGATCGGTTGCTGCGCCTGGCGGCGGTCCCTTTGCGACGACCGTGTAATCGGAAAGATGCGCTTTCAGCAGCAAGTCGTTGGTCGGCGTCGAGGAAAGAGGACTCACGGAGATGCGCGCCGTTGCCGTGTCGGGCGTAGCGCGAAACGTAAGCGTTCCCGGAGAATTGCTCTCCGCCGAGCTGAGCAGAAGCTGCGCG
This sequence comes from bacterium, assembly GCA_902812375.1. Classification (GTDB taxonomy): domain Bacteria; phylum Gemmatimonadota; class Gemmatimonadetes; order Gemmatimonadales; family Gemmatimonadaceae; genus UBA4720. Next base: position 1,834 of record CADDZN010000341.1, read on the forward strand.
CTCGTGGGAGATGTAAGGCGTAGTCCGATTCTCAAGGGCTGAGCATTCTGGATCTTGTTCAGCACAGCGGAGTCGGAGATAAAATAGTTGACCGTGTCTTTCAGGTCGGCACGGTTGAACACCTCCGAGGAGATGAACCGATCCTGACGGAAGAGAGCGAGCACCGCCGCAGTGGAAGTGTCGTTGGCCGTGGTATCGACGTCGTACGCCTCGATGGTGAATGGGCCCGTTCCCTTGATCGAGGAAGTGTCGAGCCTGAACCGGATGTATGCGCTGTCGACGCTTTTGATGGCCTGGCTCGTGTCGCCGGTCGGGGTGAACTTCGTGGGGAGCGAATCGAAGCGAAGAATGGCCCTGGTGTCGAGAGTGTCCCCGCGCGATGCCAGCAGCAGCCCCGGCTCGGCGCCCAGCCCGGAAAGGGCCTGCACGGTGGTGTCGAGCACTACAGCGTCGAGAGTGGTGTTCTGTACGTTGCCGCCGACCGGCGGACAGAGTACAGCGCACGCTGCGGAGCTATCGAGATTTTCGGTGCATGATATGGAAGCAGCAAGCAGCGCGGTCGTTCCAATCGCGCGCAACAGCAATGTCGAAGACTTCACTACATCCTTCCACGTGATTGGTTCAAAACGAAGGCGTGCGGAAGCAACTCGTCGAGTGTCCAGGAAGCTTCCTTGCCATCGCGGGTGTAGCTGGAGATTCTGATGCGCGGCGCGAACTCGTTCAGCACCTGCCTGCAGGCTCCGCACGGCGGCGTCGGCTCACTGTCTTCGGTGGCGATCGCGATCTCTTCGAACCCGGTGAGTCCTTGTGAGACAGCGGAAGCCACCGCAAGGGTTTCCGCGCAAATGGCCAGGCCATAAGCGGAGTTTTCCATGTTGCAGCCTGTGACGAGCCGCCCGTCACTCGTGCGGAGCGCAGCGCCGACTCGAAAGTTCGAGTATGGCGCGTATGCATTATCCAGTGCACGTAGCGCCGCTTCTCTGAGGGAAGTGCTGGATTTTGAGTGATCCATTATCAGACTATCAGCTCTGGCAGGAACGACGTTCCGCGTCCTCTGAACGAGAGGCCGAACCACTCAGCTACTGTCGCGCCAAGATCGGAAAAGGTTGGGCGCTCGCCAAGACCGCAAGGCACGACGCGCATGCCGGCGGCAAGAAGCAGCACGAACTCGCGCGCGTGGTCTGTCGACGGTGTGGTTGGGTCATTGCCATGGTCGGCCGTGATGAAAAGCAGGTCGTCCTCTTTGAGCCGCGATGTGATGGAGGGCAGTGCCGCGTCGAATTCGCTCAGCGCTTTATAAAACCCCGCAACGTCGTTGCGGTGCCCGTATAACTGGTCGAAATCTACTAGGTTCGCAAACAGTAGCCCACTTTCCGCGCTCGAAAGCCAGCCCCTGATAGCGCGGATGCCCTCGGCGTTCGAGGCGGTGTGCGTCGAAGCAATCGAGCGACTGGCGAAGAGGTCGTCGATCTTTCCGACGCCATCGCGCGGAACTCCCGCCTTGGCGAGCGCATCCAGCAGTGTCTCCGCTGGCGGCGCAAGTGAATAGTCGCGGCGGTTGGCGGTGCGCCTGTATCCTCCATTCTCCGCGACGTACGGACGCGCAATGACCCGCGAGACGTCATTCGGAGGCACTAGCATGGCCCGAGCAATCTCACACGCGCGGTAAAGCTCGTCGAGCGGAACGACACTTTCGTTGGCCGCGATCTGAAACACCGAATCGGCGGATGTGTAAACGATCCAGTTTCCGGTTTGGCGCTGCTCCGCGGCGTAACGGTTGATGATGTCGGTGCCGCTGCCAACGACATTGCCTATCACTC
>CADDZN010000342.1 GCA_902812375.1 bacterium
GTGAAGGGCCGCCCGTCGTGGAACTTGACGCCGCTGCGCAAATGGAAAGTGTAGGTGAGCCCGTCGGGCGTGATGTCCCATGATTTGGCGAGTCCTGGGACGACTTTCGCATCCGGAGTGAAGCGTGTCAGACCATCGAACACGTAAGCGACGGCGCGGCCGGTCGGCACGTCGGTCGAAAGCGCCGGATCAAGAGACCTCGGGTCGTAGGTATCTCTTGAATCGATGATGGTTTTGCGAGCGGGAGCCGACTCACCGCCTCCACCGCCGCAGGCGAGAATCGCCGGTAAAATCAGGAGAAAAAGTCGCCGCATACGAGTGCTCTGACGGTTGACATGAAGGGGCGAAACACGAGAACTTTCGCGGACCCCGAAATAGGCCTCACCGTGAGCGCAGAATACTATTACCGCCGACAACTTGGCGCCAAAGATCTACTTCCCGCCGTGGGCGTCGGCGTCGCCGTCGGTTTGGCCGGGTTCTACGTTGTGCAACTCTTAATCCAGCGTACGCCGCTGGTTCCTCGGGGTGAGCTCGCTCGCGCGCCGACATCTCCACCGAAGAGAATGCTTGGAGGCAGAACCGAGCCCGAGACGGAGACGCATTACGCTCGGGAGCTGCCGGCTGGCAAACCCCCGGGCGCGCCCGTGCCTCGAGGGTGACGCGCCGGCGCGGAGTACGGCTCTGCACTCTGACCGCACTCGCGTTACTCGCAGCGTTTCTTGGGAGAAGCACCGCCGGTGCACAGGACATCGAGTGCCAGGCCGGCGACCTGGAAGTGATGCGCCTCGTGTTCGAGGGCAACCATGCCTTTTCGGACGCCGAGCTCGCGAAGACGATCGTGACGACGCCGTCGGCGTGGGCGCGGCGTTACCTGCACCTGCCCTTCACGGTCAAACATTGTCTGGACCGCAGTGAGCTCCCGAACGACCGCGCGCGGCTCATAATCTTTTACCGCCGTCGGGGGTATCCAAGAGTAGCCGTCGACACTGCAGTGAAGCTGCTCGCGCCGGGTGCCGTCGAGGTCAAATTCACGATCAGCGAGGGTCCGCCGATCCGACTCAAGTCGTTCGTGGTGCTTGGCCTGGATTCGGTTCCGGAAGGGGAGCGGATAGTTCGCGGCTTACCCGTAAGCGCGGGCGGAAGATTTGACCGGTTTGCGGTGGATGCCGCGACCGACACCATTCGCGAGCGGCTGCACAACAGCGGCTATCCGAGAGCGGATGCCGTAAACCACTTTGCCACAAACGATAGCACCCTCAGCGCCTGGGACACTGTCTTCGTGACACCGGGGCCGAGGACGAGGATTGGAGCAATCAAGATCGAGGTGACGCCCCTGGCGGGGAAGAAGCAGCAGATACCGACCGACGTCGTGCGGCGCATCATGGGCCTGGACTCGGGGAGGCTTTTTCGTGAGAACGAGATAGTCGACGCGCAGCGCGCCTTGTACCAGACCGAAGCGTACCAGCACGTCTCGATCACTCCGGATTCGGGCAGGGACACTCTCGTCACACTCTACGCCAATCTCGCTGAAGCTCAGATGCATGCGGCGAGGCTTGGTGCAGGGTACGGCACCCTCGATTGCTTCAGACTCACGGGCGAGTACACCGACTACAACTTTCTGAACGGTGCGCGAAGGCTCGACCTCAATACGCGTGTGTCTAAGATCGGGATCGGCCGCCCACTGGACGGCGCGGCGGGACTGTGTCCGGGAGCACGAAAGGATGTGTTCAGCGATCTGCTCAGCTATTACGCTGGCGCGACATTCAGGCAGCCGATCTTCCTGGGTTTGAGAACCTTGCCGACGCTGACCGTTTACACGCAAAGGGTTTCGGAATACAACGCTTACCGGCGGACGACAGCGATCGGAGGCGTAGCCTCTGTAGTGTGGCGCTCACTTACCCGCACGCCGGTGACTGGCACCTACTCGATGGATCTTGGGCGCACGGAAGCGCAGCCAGCGCTTTTCTGCGCGGTGTTCAATCTTTGCGACGAGGAATCGCGGAGGAGATTCGAGAGCACCCAGCGCCTGGCGGTGCTTAGTCTGTCGGCGACGCGCGACAACTCGAACAGCCTGCTCTCGCCGACGCGCGGATCGATAATCCGGGTGGAGGCGCGACATTCTTCACCGGCGATTCTGTCGTCCGAGGGACTCAAATTCAACAAGCTGGTTGGAGACGCATCGAGATACGTGAACGCGGGCGGACGCAACGTGCTCGCGCTAAGAATTCGGGGCGGTGTCGTCTATGGCGGCACTGAGACACGCGACGCACTGGGCGCCACGAGCGTGTTCATTCCGCCGTCCGAGAGATTGTATGCGGGAGGCCCAACTACTGTCCGGGGATTCCCGCAGAACGAGCTAGGCTCGGCGATTTACATCGCGTCGACGTACCAGAAGGTTCTTCCGACCGGGACTGGGGCTGACACGCTCGTAACGGATTCCAGTCGCACTTATCGCAGGGTCGTTCCAGTTGGCGGCAACACGTTGTTGGTGGGAAACGTGGAGCTCAGACTTCGGAGTCCGGTGTTGCCGGAACTGCTGCAGCTAACGCTGTTCACCGACGCGGGCGAAGTGTGGAATCGTGGGAGCGCTGAGGCGCTGAGGGGCGTCAGACTGAAGGTGACTCCAGGATTCCAGATCACGGCGTTCTCGCCCGTAGGTCCGGTGCGCGCGGCGATCGGATACAATCCGTACCGGCGTCCCGCAGGTCCGTTGTACTACGAGGCGACGAACCAGGGGGGCCAGCTTCTCTGCGTGAGCCCGGGAAATCGCCTGCCGACCCACTTCACAACGGTTGGGTCCGGGTCTGATACAACGACCACGATCACGCAGGATCCTCCGACGTCGGGGTTGAGCTGTCCGGCATCGTTCCAGCCTTCGAAGGACAACGGATTCTTCAACAGGCTCACGTTCAGCTTCGCGATCGGCCAGGCGTTCTAGTTTTCCGATGACTCGCCGCCTTCGCATCGTTCTAGCGAGTGCCATCGTACTCGTTGGACTGCTCCTCATCGTCACTCTCAGCTTTGTTGGTGTTACCCGCACCAACTTCGGGCAGGAGCGCGTTCGCCAAATGGTCGCGAACATGCTCGAGGGACGCGTGAAGGGCAGGGTATACATCGGGCGCATGAGCGGTGGGTTCTTCAATGGCGTGACGATCGACTCGGTCGAGATCCGCGACGATGAAGACTCGGTGTTCTTTGCGTCGGGCCCGATTCGGGTGACGTACGATGCGCGCGATTTGTTCGATCGAAGGATCCTGCTCAGCAGCCTCGACGTGCAGCGACCATTCGTGCATCTACGACAACACGAGAATGGCGACTGGAACTGGAGGCGGATCTTTCCGGCAAGCGTCGAGAAGCAGAAGCGCAACGAGCGCGGCTTTGGAGAATACGTCGTCATCGACACATCGGCGATTCACGATGCTCGGGTGCTGCTGACGCTTCCATGGCATCCCGCCGACAGTCTCCGCGGCGTCAAACGGGACAGCGCGATTCGATTCGAGCTCACGAGGCCCGACCACGAGATCCGTCGCACGAGGGAAGGCTTTGCGCGCACCTGGCGCTGGACGAACGCTCAGGCGAATCTCGGGCTCGCGCGCATTGCGGACCCCGACACCGCCGGACGCCTGTTCCGTCTC
>CADDZN010000343.1 GCA_902812375.1 bacterium
GACGCATCCTGAATCTTCCGTGCTGCTCAACAATCTCGCTGCCGCGTACATCAAGCGCGGTGAATTCGCGCACGCGCGTGACGCGGCGGAGCGAGGGATTGCGGTGGCGCCTGAGGTCCCGCAGCTTCGCCGGAATCTTTCCGCCGCGCTCGAGGGTCTGGCGCGCACCGATCGAGACGCTGCGCAACCGACGGGACGACCATGACACCCGCCACCGGATCGATGCAGAGCGATGATGCCGGCTTTCGCGCACTGATGGATAAGATCGCGCGCGAGCGCGGATTTCGGTGCTCTAGCTACAAGGATCAGTGTCTGCGTCGGCGAATAGCGGTACGAATTCGCGCGCGAGGCGCGTCGGGTTGCGAGGAATACTCGGGCATTCTGGATTCGGAACCCCGCGAGTACGAGCGGTTAATGCACTCGCTCACCGTCAACGTCACCAAGTTCTTTCGAAACTGGGACACCTACGCGGCGATCAGCAGCAAAGTCATCCCAGCTCTCATGGATGAAGCGGGGCCCGCGCCGCAGGTGTGGAGCGCGGGATGCGCGACGGGCGAGGAGCCATACTCGGTCGCGATGCTCATGCACCAATACGCCGCAGCCTCGGGATCGCGCACCCGCTTCAACTCGGCGTCGATCATAGGAACGGATATCGATAGAGTCTGCCTCGACCATGCCGAGCGCGCCATCTACCAGGAGTCGGCACTCAGCGAGACTCCGCCGGACATCCGCCGGAAATACTTTCGCGACGAGGGCGGCTTCGTGGCGCTGCAGCAGGAAGTGAGGCGCCCCGTGACCTTCGAGTATAGCGATCTCCTCGGCTTTTGCGCGCCAGTGGAGAAAGCGCATCTCATCCTGTGCCGCAACGTCGTCATTTATTTCCAGCGCGCCGCGCAGGATGCGCTGATCGCGCACTTCCACGAAACGCTCGTACCAGGCGGGTTTCTCGTCCTCGGCAAGGTCGAGACTCTGCTCGGGGATGCGAGGAGACTCTTCACACCTGTCCATGCGCGTGAGCGCATTTTCCGGAAGTGCTGATGGCTCCGGCGGTCGTGCGATGAGCGGCAGGATCTCAAACGTGCTAGTCGTGGACGATAGTGCCTTTATGAGAGCGCTGATCTGCGAGATGGTGGAATCGACTAACGAATATCGCGTGATCGGTACCGCGTCGAACGGGGCTGAAGCCATCGAAGCCGTGCGCTCGCTCAAGCCGGACATCGTGACACTCGACATCGAGATGCCGCGTCTCGACGGATTGCAGGCGCTAGATACGATCATGCGTGAAATGCCCCGCGCCGTCGTGATGTTGAGCGCCGCTGGTTCCGAGCGGGGTAACGAGATGACCTTGAGGGCTCTCGAGCGAGGCGCGGTGGAGTTCGTGCGGAAGCCGTCGGGTCCGATCAGCATCGACTTGCTGATGGTTCGCCAGGAGCTACTGGCCGCGTTGAATGCGGCGCGGGCGGTCAACATGACCGTGCGAGCAGCGTCTGGGGCAGGCATCGCTTTGGGGGCTGAGACGGTGCCCAAAGAGTCCTCGGGTCCCGCGACGCGGCTGGTCGTCATCGCCGCATCGACTGGAGGGCCGCGTGCATTAGCGGAGATAATTCCGCGGTTGCCGGCCAATCTCGGTGCGGCTGTACTCGTTGTGCAGCACATGCCGCCGGAGTTCACGAGGACGCTCGCGCACAGGCTCGACTTGATGAGCATGCTGCCTGTAGCGGAAGCGGTTGCTGGCGAACTCGTTCAGGAGAACCACGTGTATCTGGCTCCCGGCGGCTACCATATGACCGTGCGCGGCACTCCGGGCGATGCAACGATCCATCTCGATGCTTCCGCCTCGGTGTGGGGCGTGAGGCCCGCGGCGGATCCGCTATTCATTTCCGTGTCGAGCACCTTTCGTGACAACGCAATCGGCGTCGTTCTCACCGGCATGGGCCGCGACGGCGCGGAGGGGTTGCGTTGCGTACGCGCCGCTGGCGGGGTGGGCGTCATTCAGGACCGTGAGAGCTCTATCATCTATGGAATGCCGCAGGCGGCACTGCAAATCGCCGGCGCCGACCACATGGCTCCTGCACGCGAGATCGCGACAGTGATACGCGATCTCTGCGGTTCCGTGAAAATGATCGGTTCCAATTCGCCGCGCGACCGGGTTCATTCACCGTCAAACGATACAGAGGAATGATGAACGAACGGATGGCCATCGATGCGTAGGATGCTCGTTACGGGTGCGGCCGGCTTCATTGGCAGCAACTTCGTGCAATTCTGGGCGGAGCATCACCCAACCGACAATATCATCGGTCTGGATGCTCTGACCTACGCGGGGAATCTCGCGAGCCTCGAGCCTGTTGCGGACAACGAGAGGTTTACGTTCGTCAAAGGTGACATCCGGGACGGCGAGGCGATGCACGGCATCATCAAGCGCGAAGGTATCGACACGATCGTTCATCTCGCGGCTGAGTCGCATGTAGATCGCTCGATCCACGGGCCCGACGCGTTCATCGATACGAACGTCCGCGGAACTCACGAGCTTCTGAAGGCGGCGCGCGATGTGTGGTCCGAGGATTGGTCGGGAGGCGCGCGTCGCTTTCACCACGTCTCGACGGACGAAGTGTATGGCTCACTCGCTCCGAACGCGCCTCCGTTCACCGAGGACACGGCCTACGCGCCCAACTCCCCGTACGCCGCGAGCAAGGCTGCGTCGGATTTTCTGGTGCGCGCGTATCACCATACCTACGGCTTGCCCGTCACGACGACCAATTGCTCGAATAACTATGGGCCGTATCATCTGCCGGAGAAGCTGATCCCTCTGACCATCGTCAATGCGCTCGACGGGAAGCAGCTTCCGGTGTACGGAGACGGGCTTCAGATCCGGGACTGGCTCTACGTTCGCGATCACTGCCGCGGGATAGAACGCGTTCTCGAGAAAGGACGTTTGGGTGAGACGTATAACCTCGGCGGAAACTCGGAGCGTCGTAACATTGATGTGGTGAAGGGCATCTGTGCCCACATCAACAAGATCTTCGCGGGTGACGAGCAAATCCGCGAGCGCTTTCCGAAGTGTCCTGCGGCCGTCGGTGGTGATACGGCCGAGTTGATAGCGTTCGTCAAGGATCGTCCGGGCCACGACCGTCGGTACGCGATCGACCCGATGAAGGCGACGCTCGAGACGGGGTACGGTCCGGCGGAATCGTTCGAGACCGGTTTGCTGAAGACCGTCCGCTGGTATATCGCGAACGAGCCGTGGTGGCGCGCGGTCATGAACGGGAGCTACCGCGAGTGGATAGACCTGCACTATTCTGGCGGGAAGCGGGAGGCGGGAAGCGGAAAGCGCTAGACGCGAACAGTGTTGTTTGCGTTTCCTTCTTGTCCGCAGGTCGCGGTTGTTGGGTTGACAGGCATTTGGGCGCGCTCTACACTACCTCGCTTATGGCCAAAACCGATCTTGCCAGTGGGCCAAGAGCCGGTCGTGATTCGACCGGCCGACGGTCGTGGCTCTACTGGACTGTTGCTGCGGTGGTCCTTGTCGCCGGCTTTGCCGACCTTGCCCGCGGCGGTGAAACGCTCGCCCCGATTCTCCTTGTGATCGGATACTGTGTGCTGGTCCCGCTGGCCATTCTCCGGTGACGCCGTAGGC
>CADDZN010000344.1 GCA_902812375.1 bacterium
TGCTACCGGAGCTCCTGTTGCCGATGGTCGGGGCGACGGCAATCGCGTGGTTGTCGCTGCTCGTAGTCCGCCAGGTGTCAGAATGGTTTCTGCGCAGCGTTTGGCCAGGTGGGCGCGGCGCCGCTAGCGCCATCATGGTTGGCTCGCCGCGTGGATCGGAGCCTTTCGAGCGCGCGATCGCGGCTCCCGGTGGTGATTATCGTGTCGCCGGCTACGTTGCACCCGAATCCCAAACCGATCGCGGCTTCCTCGGCTCGATCGACAGTCTCCCTTCCTTGATCGAGCGCTTTGACGCGGAGGCGGTGGTTGTTTGCGCGGAGCTTCCGGCGACTCGAATCAATGACATAATCGAGGAATGTCTACACTTCGGCTGCCAGGTGCTTTTCCCGGCACGCGCGGTGAGAGTGTATGGCCTTCGGCCGACATTGGTTTGGCACCACGATCAGCCGTTCTTTGAACTTGGGAGCCCAGTTCTGCGGGCGCGCGCGCTGATATCGAAGCGCGTTGTGGACGTTGTGGTCAGCTCCGTTCTTCTGATCGTCCTTGCGCCTTTGCTAGCCTTGATCGCTCTCGCCATCCGCCTCGACTCTCCCGGATCCCCATTTTTCTTCCAGGAGCGAGCTGGCCTCGGCGGACGTCGCTTTCGGATGATCAAGTTTCGGACGATGCGCGTAGGGGCCGACGTAGAAAAGCAGCAGATGGCGCATCTCAATCACACCGGGGACAGGCGGCTTTTCAAAATTCGCGACGATCCTCGAACGACGCGATTGGGGAGATTTCTCCGGCGCTGGAGCCTCGATGAGCTTCCGCAGCTTGTAAACGTGCTGATCGGCGAGATGTCTCTCGTAGGGCCTCGCCCATTCTTCGAGTCTGACTTCGAGGAGTACGAGGACCACCACTTCCGCCGGCTCGACGCAAAGCCGGGTATTACCGGCCTGTGGCAGGTAAGCGGTCGAAGCGAGGTGCTCAATTTTGAAGACGTGATTTACCTGGACCGTCAGTATATCGAGCAGTGGTCGTTTTGGCTCGACACCAGTATTTTGTTCCGGACCGTTCCCGCAGTTCTCCGTCGCACCGGGGCATTCTAACCCACAGATGAAAGTCTTTATCTCCGGGGCGGCTGGCTTTCTTGGCAGTCACCTCGCCGACGCTTATACGCGCAGCGGGGATCATGTGGTTGGCTGCGACAACATGATCGGCGGCGACCTCCAGAATCTCCCAGAAGGCATCGAGTTCACCGAAGCCGATTGCGGAGATGTCGAGGCGATGAAGCCTCTACTGCGCGGCGTAGATCTGGTATATCACTGTGCGGCAATCGCGACCGAAGGCTTAAGTGTCTTTTCGCCGGCGATCATTGCCAAGCACGTCTACGAGAATACGGCCGGACTACTCGCGGCCGCGGCGAGTGAACGTGTTAGACGATTCGTCTATTGCTCCAGCATGGCGCGGTACGGTACGGGCGAGCCACCATTTCGTGAGGACCAGCCCGCTGCGCCCGTCGATCCCTACGGCATCGCAAAATACGCCGGTGAGCTTCTGGTCAAGAATATTTGCGACACTCATGGGCTGGAACACGTGATAGCCGTGCCGCACAACATCATTGGACCTCGCCAGAAATACGATGATCCGTATCGCAACGTTGCGAGCATTATGATCAATCGCATGCTTCAGGGAAAGCAACCCATTATTTACGGCGACGGAGAGCAGCTCCGGAGCTTTTCCTTCGTACAGGACTGTGTGGATCCTTTACTCAAGATGGGCAGTCTACCTGGCTTGTCGGGCGAGCTGTTCAACATCGGTCCGGATGAAGAGCCGGCGACTATTAATCAGCTTGCACAAATACTCTCAGACCTGCTTTCGTTTGATCTCGATCCGATTTACGTAGCGGACCGCCCGCAGGAAGTTCGTAATGCCGTGTGCTCTGCGGACAAAGCGCGGCGACTGCTCGGATATAGAACAAAAGTCTCGTTGCGCGAAGGTCTAAGTTCAATCGTGGAGTGGATAAAATCCCACGGTACCAAACCGTTCGACTACCACCTACCGATCGAGATCGACTCGCCGCTCGTGCCAGCGACTTGGCGCGACAGGCTTCTATAGAGGCGCGCTAATTTAGCCGTGGCACACACGTGGCCTGTGAGCCGTACACGGCTTGCCATTCTGAAAGCGGCGGACTCTGCCGGCCGGATCGCGTTTGCGCCGTTTCGTGCGCGTTCCGAGTCATGGCACCAACAGAATGGTGTGAACCGCATACTCGTAATAGAGCCGTGGCATATTGGCGACGTCGTGCTCGTGACTCCTTTGTTGCGAGCTCTGCGCGCGTCCCAGCCATCCGCTCGCATCTCACTGCTCGCGCGCGAATACGCCCAGGACCTGCTGAGGCACAGCGGCCTCGTAGACGAGGTTGTCGTGGCAACCCTGCCGTGGACGGGCGAATCCGAGAAGTATCCACTTCACCTCGGGCCATGGCGGGCGGTAGCAGGGCTGGTGCAATCGCTTCGGTGCCAGCACTTCGACGTTACGATAGATGCCCGAATGGACATTCGATCGAACATCGTCGCGGCTGCGGTGGGAGCTCCGTTGAGGGTGGGCTATGACATTGGGGGAGGAGGCTGGCTGCTTACGAGAGCTTTACCAAGTGAGCGCGGGCAAACCCACCGTCTGGAGGATTGGGCGGATTTGCTCCGGCTCATCCCGGGCAGTGAGGGGAGCGCACAGCTTGCGTCGGGCCCTCCGTCGCTGGTTGTCACCGACGAGGAGAGGCAAACCGCGATTACGACCCTGGACGGAGTCTTTGGGAGCTGTTTACCTACGATCGGGTATCATCCCGGGGGGTCGCACCTTGGTAAGAGGTGGCCTACAGGTAGATTCGCTCAACTCATCGCGGATCTTCGCGGATCATTAGGTGGGCGGCATGTGGTTTTCCTTGGGCCCAATGAACGAGGTGCGGAGCCCTGGCCGCAAGGTGCCGCCGTCTTGCGTCCAACGCTGCGCGAGTTAATGGCGCTGACAGCGTGCTGCGACGTCTTTGTCTGCAACGATAGCGGACCTATGCACATTGCCGACGCGCTCGGCGTGCCCGTCGTAGCGATTTTCGAGATGGGGAACCCGCAGTGGTTCGGACCATCGGGGCCGCGTAGCAAAGTGGTTGGCGGCGAATTGGCCGGCAAAGGTATGTCGGCTGCTCCGCTGCATCGGCCACCTGGCAATCCTATTCCCGTAGCGCGGGTTGCCGAAGCCGTCAAAGAGATTCTTGACCTTCAGCGTGAACGGTTGCCCGATTCTAAACAGCCAGCCAAATTTCCCGAACCTTGAGAATTTCTCCCTGCGGATATGCCGCGTCGATCCTCTTCGTGGCCACCGTGCAGGCCTCGGGTCTCGCTGCTCAGACTCTGACCCTCGTCACCTCCGAAAGCGTCGACCGGTTGAGATCAGACCAACTGCTTCACGGGGTGAAAGACGGCGAGTCACTTCTGCTCCGCTCTGCGTCTTCACTCACTCCGGTAAGCGGAAGCGGAATTCGCGCGATAATCCCCCAGTTTCTGATAGTCTCCAATACATCTCTCCCGTTTTCACAGAACAATGGAGCGATGTGGGCCGGCCGGGGCCGCAGTACTCGGACTCTGT
>CADDZN010000345.1 GCA_902812375.1 bacterium
CAGGCCCGTCTCGGTGGCCTTTAACCTTTGGTGTTAGTGACTAGACAGACCTCTTTGGTGTTAGTGGCCAGACGCCTGGTATTAGTGGCCGACATCGCATTCCGAGCATTAATTCCGAGCATGTGTCCAGTTTTTGCTTCCGGAAATGCCTCGAGTTTTGCGGGATTATCAGGCCGCGATCAAATCGAACACTCAGAGCTAAACACATCCATCTCCAATGAAAGTTTTTGTAACTGGCGCCACTGGAGTAATCGGCAGTCGCGTCGTTCCCCTCTTGATTCAACGCGGGCATCAAGTCACTGGAGTCGCTCGGTCGAGCGAGAAGAGCGCTGAGCTCGCGAGAATGGGCGCAGAGCCCGTTCAGCTCGACCTCTACGACCTCGATCAGGTCAAGGCCGCGCTCAAGGGGCATGACGCGGTGATCAATCTTGCCACGCACATTCCCCCGAGCTCCATGGCACTGCTGCCCTGGGCGTGGCGGGAGAATTCACGCGTCCGCCGTTACGTGTCCGCGAACATGGCCGCCGCCGCGAAACATGTCGGCGCCGAGCGTCTGATTCAGGAATCGTTCGCGCCTATTTACGCAAGCGCCGGCGATCAATGGATCGTCGAGACCTCGCCCGTCAAGCCAGTGCGCTACAATCGCACGGTCCTCGACGCAGAGCGTGCGGCTTCCGGCTTCGGCGCGAGTGGCGGCAAGGGAATCATTTTGCGATTTGCCTTCTTTTACGGTCCCGACGGCGACTACACCCATGACACGATCAAGATGGTTCGAAAGGGTTGGGCCCCGATGCTTGGCTCGCCCGATGGCTATATCTCGTCAGTGTCGCACGATGATGCAGCTCGCGCGGTTGTCGCGGTGCTGACCGCGCCAGGCGGGATCTACAATGTTTCCGACGATGAGCCGCTTCGGAAGCGCGAGTTCTTCGAGTCTCTCGCGCGAGCGTTGCGCGTTGACCCGCCCCGCTATCCGCCCTCGTGGGTCGGGCGACTCCTTGGCTCACTTGGCGAGATGTTCAGCAGATCGCAGCGAATCTCCAATCAGAAACTGCGCGGACTCGGTTGGGCGCCCAAATATCCGAGCGCGCGCCAGGGGTGGAGAGATGTGGTTGCCAACCTTCCGGGAAAGCTGAAAGGGTAAAAGAGGGGGGGAGAGCAAAAGAGTGGAGACCGGTAAGACCGGTGAGGTGATCTTTTTTAGCAACTCCAATCCCCATCAACAACGCGACTGGAAAGCTTCCCGCTCTCTCTCGATCATGGGAGTCGAGCGCCGTGCCCGCTCGAGCGCGCCCATCAGATAAACGCGGGTAAGTCCCTGCGCCCAATATTCCAGGGTCTTGCGGTTGGGTTGAGTCGTTTCTCGCCCAGAGCTCAACGTCTCGCCGTTTGTATCCAGAGGCAGGAACTCGACGCAACCTTCCCATAGGCCGTCCTCGCGCTTTCGCCCGACGGCGCGCGCGAAGTATTTGGACCCTGTCGAGTCAGTGATCGCTTCGTCGAACTTCACCAGGATCTCTGTCATTGTCCTTCCCTGTGTCAGTACATACCCTGGCAATGTGTTGGGCAAGCGACGTGCCTCAATATCCCTCTTCAACAGAGGGTGAAGCTCGTTGTGCCAACTTTGCCTGCTGCCTCTGATTCCGATCGGAGTGACCACGCTGAGAACCCACTGGAACCCGGAGCCGTTTTTTCCGTACGTCCTCCCTGAACACAGCAACTTTTGCCGAGGTTGTAATGGACCCTGATGTGATTTCGTTCGCGGGCGTCGCGGCAGTCTTGATTTGCTCTCTGGCGGCCCTCGTGACAATAAGATTGGTCTACGTCCGCAGCGTACGAAGTCTCCGAAGCAGGGAAGCTCCACGCGAGCTCCCGAGCAGCCTCGCAATCGAGCAGCGATTCGATCAGCTCCAGCAGTCCGTCGATGCCATCGCGCTGGAAGTCGAGCGCATCGCCGAAGCCCAGCGCTTCTCAGCGAAACTCCTGGCCGAGCGACCGGAGCTCCGAAGCCTGTCCGGTTAGCGGATTACAGTAAAGTCAGGAGCGCGACGTCCACAACTCCGCGAGGCGCTCCAGTGCTCCCGCAAGATCGGGCTTGCCTTCGAGGACTGGAAACACGGGGTCCGCTCCCATCTTCTCGACTCGATCGAGCGCATTGCGGATCGTATGCAGCCGCGGATCGAGCGATCCATCGACTTCTTCCCATTGAAGCGGCATCGACACCGTCGCTCCAGGAAGCGGGCGAACGCTGAACGGCGCGACAATGGTCTGGCCGTGGCGGTTCTGTAAATAATCGAGGTAAACTTTGTCGCCGCGCTTCGTGACGTGTCGAGTGATCGTTGCGATGTCGCCGAGCTCGCGAATTACGACACGGGCAAGGAGCTCGCCGAGCATGCGTGATTGCTCGTACGTACACTGCCGACCGAGCGGCAGCAGAATGTGCAGACCCGTTTTCCCCGTCGTCTTCACATAACTCGGCAAATCGACCGACTCACACACCCGACGGAGTACCTGCGCGCACCGAATCACGTCGGAGAACGGGGCTTCCTTGGGATCGAGATCGATCACGCACCAATCGGGCAGCTCGAGCGATCCTTCGCGACTCGCCCAGATGTGCAAAGGAATCGAGCCCATGTTGGCCAGGTAGAGTAATGCTTCCTCGCAATCGCAGATGAAATACCTGATCTCGCGCTGGCTGTCCTCACTCCAGATCGGAACGGTGCGCATCCAATCGGGCGCGAACACCGGAGCGTCTTTCTGATAGAATGATTTCCCGTCGATTCCATCCGGGAAGCGCGTGAGTACGATGGGACGATTCGCGAGATAGGGCAGCATCCACTTCGACATGGCGCGGTAATACTCGATGAGGTCGCCCTTCGTGTACTTCTCCGCGGGCCAGTAAATCTTTTTGAGATTGGTAAACGCGATATTTTTTTGAACCGCGGGCCTGGGCGGCGGGGCAGGAGGATCGTGTGAAGTATCGGCTGCGGGTGATGCGCTGGCCGACGGAGCTGTGCTCGGCGCAGTGCTTCCGACGTCATTCCCCTCCTCGTGCGGACCGTTGTGTTCTGCGCCGACGATTGGCGCGCTGGGAGGTGCCACGATGTCAGTAGCTGCTCTCCACGCCTGTCGCTCGCATTCGTGCGCGGCTTTGTCGAATCTCAAATGCGCGAACACCGCATGGCGGAGAAATCCATCGGGCGTCCACTCGCGGTACCGTACCTCGCAAACGTATTTGGGCTCTACCCACGTTGTCGTTTTGGTATCCGGAATCCCTGAGCTCTCCAGCGGATCGGCACCCGCCGACACTACCGGCCCAGCGCAGCCCGGATCCTTTCGCTTGACCGGATCGAGGAGTGATTTGAGCTCCTTTAATAGATCATCGTCGAATCCGGTTCCGACGCGTCCCGCGTAGACCAAAGTTCCGTTAACGAAATCGCCGAGCTGGAGCGCCCCGATATGCGAGCGACTTCCCTTCGGCGCTGTGTAACCGACGATCACGAAATCCCCCGTCTTCTCCGCTTTGATCTTGAGCCAATCGGCAGATCGGCCACCGCGGTATTTGGACCCCGCCCTCTTGGCGATGATTCCCTCGAGTCCCATC
>CADDZN010000346.1 GCA_902812375.1 bacterium
CGGTACGTCCGTCTTTTCAGCCAGCGCTCGTCGCCGCTCGCACCCGCCGGCGATTAGGGAATAAGCCAAACCACAACAAAAACATCCTGAGCCAGAACGGGTGCGAGTACAAATATCGCCTTAGAAAAAGATCCCGGCCCTGCCAATACAGACTCGAAGGCGAAGCGTATCACTCCGCCTTTTTCCGCTCCTTCCGCCGCAGTTTCCGCTATACCCCTGCCCGTTGTGGCTAGAGGATGGGCGCCGGTACCCTCGAGTCAGTGTGCCCAGAGGATGGACGCCCAGAGGACGGACACCCAGAGGATGCCCCCCTTACCTGCTCTCCCAGTTCACGATGCGTGCACCGAGCACCGCTTGCTGCACCGCGTCGGCAACGTCGCGACGGAGTTGGACGTGGCGCGTGTTGCTCCCCGTTGGGTTCACGCGATTGGTCAGCACGACGACGAACAGATCTTTTTCGGGATCTATCCAGATCGAGGTGCCAGTGAAGCCCGTGTGACCAAAGCTCCATGGAGAGAAGAACTGGCCAGCGCTCGAGCCGCCTTCAGGCGAATCCCATCCCAGAGTGCGGGAAGATTCTTTCCCCTGGCGCGCCGTCCAGCGGGCGATCGTCGCGGGTTTCACGATCCGCACTCCATTTACGCCCTCGCCGCCGTTCAGCACCATCATCGAGAAGAGTGCGAGATCGCGCGCCGTCGAGAACAATCCGGCGTGTCCAGCAACGCCGCCCATTGCCCACGCGTTCTCGTCGTGAACGGCTCCCCACAGTAATCCGCCGCGCGAGTCGTCGACCTGAGTAGGAGCGATCCGTGGACGGAGTGAGTTCGGCGGTTGGAACTGCGTGTCTGTCATGCCCAGCGGCTTGAAGATCTTTTCCGCGGCAAGGACGTCGAGAGTTTTGCCGGTGATGCGCTCCATCACGAGTTGCAGCAGGATCATGTCCCAGTCGCTGTAAATCATCTTCGTGCCCGGCGTGTACTCGAGCGGGCGCGCGTTGATCTGATAGAGGTACTGATCCCGACCGCGCGCAGTCGAGAAAAGATTTGCCCCTGCCTCGAGGCCACCGCTGTGCGTGAGAAGCTGCCTCACCGTGATTTGCGCCTTCTCCGGCGAGTTGAATTCCGGCAGATACGACGCGACAGTACGATTGATGTCGAGCTGTCCGCCCTCCTCGAGGATCATTGCAACGGTCGTCGTCGCGATCACTTTGGTAAGCGATGCAAGATCGTACAACGTATTCGTATCGACAGCAGGTGAGCCCGGCTGATTCCAGTCGATGTACCCGTAGCCTTTCATGTAACCGATGTGCCCGTTCCGTCCTACCGCGATCGCGACGCCTGGAGCGACGCCTTCTTCGATCGCCGTCTTGACGATCTTGTCGAGCTTTGTCGGGAGCGAAGTATCGAGCCCTGAATTGTTGAGGCCCATCTGCGGCTCGATGTACTTGACCGGTGTCGGGGCCGCGGCAATTCGAGCGGGTGGAGGCGGCGGTGCACAAGCGGCACTCGCGAGAAGCGAACAGAGCGCGAGGCGAAAGACAGACTTCATGAAGCCGAGGGGTGCGGGTCCAGAGGGCAGGGCCAGCAGACTGGCCCAGAGTTCTTAAGTAAGACGATTGTGCGGACTGCGGACAACCTTTTCCTTATCTTACGCACCCTGAACGAGTTGGACGAAGAGCACGGAGAGGAGAGCACAACTGGAGACGCCCCGAACGCGTGATATCCGCTGGCAGTGGACCCGTTTCTCGGAGTTGCGGCCGGATGAACTGTATGCAGCCCTACAACTGCGCGAAGCTGTGTTCGTCGTCGAGCAGAACTGCGCATATCCCGATGCCGATGGTCGCGATCCTCAGGCGTGGCATTTACTCGGTTGGCTCGAGAGCGAAAAGGGGCGTCGTCTCGTTGCCTACGCGCGGGTGTTCGAGCCCGGAGTCCGCTACGCGGAGGGATCGATCGGCCGAGTTGCAACGGCTCAGGAGGTGCGAGGATTCGGCTTTGGGAAAGCTTTGATGGCTGAAGCCTTGCGACGGCTCGACACGTTGGCGCCTCGGCAGCCCGTCAAGCTCGCGGCCCAGCGGTACCTGGAGGGTTTCTACTCGGGGTTCGGATTTCGCACCGTCTCCGCTCCCTATGAGGAAGATGGCATCACCCACGTCGACATGATTCGCTGAGCTTCCCGTGATAACAAAGTCTCGATACTACGGCGGCGAAACCTTCGCCGATTTCATCGCGCGTCCCATCAAGAACCAGGCGCTCTGGCAGGCGATCGCGAAGCGCGTTGAGATTCCGATCGAGCTTTCCGCGCGCGCGGATGCGCTGCGAGGGCACTGGCATTTACTCGTGCTGAGTGAGGATTGGTGCGGGGATGCCGTGAACATCGTTCCGATAGTCGCGAAGCTCGCGGACTCTGTGACGAACATGGATCTTCGCATTCTTGCCCGCGATCAGAACCTGGACATCATGGACGCGCATCTTACGGGGACGTCGCGCTCGATTCCGATCGTGATTCTGCTCGACGAGAAATTTCACGAGTGCGGATGGTGGGGTCCGAGGCCGTTCGCGCTTCAGAAGTGGGTGAGGGAAGAGGGGATGACGCTTCCCAAAGAGGATCGATACCACTACATCCGAACGTTCTACGCGCGTGACCGCGGACTCACTACTGCGAGCGAGATAGTGCAGATGCTCGAGAGTTGTTGCGCTGCTGTCTCGGCGTCTGGTGGGCATCCACAATACTGAAGCAGGCAGCGGTTAGCGTTGCAGCCTAAGCGAGTAGCTGTTCCTTTGAGGGAAACTACAAACGCAAGACTACCTGTTGTGGGTTGGTGTTCCCTGTGGCCGGTTGCGCGTCTCTGCGCGGGAGCGTGTGGGGTTCTCTCAATAGAGAAATGAAGAGCTGAACGGCTCGAGCGCTTAGCGCTCTCTGCTGCCCGCTTCAGTATTAGAGAGACAGAGGAAACGGCCACCAAAGCGCGTATAGGAGAGCTATGGGCTTGGGCTGCACGGCTAGCCGCTACCCGCTTCAGTATTAGGGACTAGCCCTACCAGATGGCGCAGTATCTCCGACCGGCTTCCCAATGCGCGGAAGACGAAGCGTGAAAGTCGAGCCCTTCCCCAGCTCGCTCCTCACACTGAGGGAGCCTCCCATGGCCTCGGCAAGGCGGCGACTGATCGGCAGTCCCAGGCCTGTCCCATTGAGCGTGGCGCCGCGGGTTTTGAGCTGCACGAACGGCTCGAAGACCGCGTCGAGCTTGTCGGGCGGAATTCCACGACCGGTGTCGCACACGTCTATCGCGACGAACTCCGGCTCGAGTCTGCACTGAACCACGACCCGGCCGCCGGGATCCGTGAACTTTATCGCGTTCGCGAGGAGGTTGAGCACGACTTGCTGCACCTTGGCGGGGTCTGCCTGCGCGATAATCGTGGAGTCCGCGCACTCGTAGTTGTACTGCAGCTTCTTCGCCTCGAGGTGAGGCGCGACAAGCGCCTCCATCTCTGACAGCGTCTCGTTCATGACAGTCGGGTGGCACGCGATGTCGAGAGACTTACCGCTCTCGAGCTTCGCGAACTCGAGGATCGTATTGATCAAGCCGAGTAGA
>CADDZN010000347.1 GCA_902812375.1 bacterium
GTTGAAGATCTGTTGGAAGGGGTGCTTCCCGCCGATCTCGTCGTCCTGAATCCGCCGCGGGCAGGGGTCGATCCGCGCGTCACTGCGACACTCGAGGCGCACGCATCTGAGCTCAGCGGCGTGATCTACGTGAGCTGCAACCCAGCGACACTCGCACGCGATCTTTCGCGGCTCCCGAGCTATGCAATCGAGAGTGTGGGCGCGTTCGACATGTTTCCGCAGACGGCGCACGTCGAGACGGTGTGCGAGCTCCGGCCGCGCGCGGACGTACAATCTTGAAGTACGTCGTCGAGGTCAATGGGACGCAAATGGACGTGACGCTCGGCGCCGAAAGCGTCGCGTATGAAGCGGATCGCCCGAGCCCGGCCGAATTGTCCGACGTTGAGGGGAGTCCGGCGCGAGCGTTAAAGATCGGGACCAAGGTCTATCGGGTCGTTGTGGAGCGACGCGAGGGACGTGGGCGGTACACACTCTGGATCGATGGTTACCGCTTCGACGTCGAGGCGCTCGACGAACGGACGCGGGCTATTCGGGAGCTGTCCCGCGCGAATGCCGCAGCGGCGGGCCCGGCCCCAATCAGGGCGCCAATGCCGGGCCTCATCGTCCGGATCAATGTGAAGACCGGCGATGTCGTCGAGGCGGGACAAGGCGTCGTCGTCATGGAAGCGATGAAGATGGAAAATGAGTTGCGCACTACGGCGGCGGGGACAGTTAAGAGTGTCGACGTTGTTGCGGGGCAGGCGGTTGAGAAGGGAGCTTTGCTCGTTGCGCTCGAATGAGTCTAAGCCGCGATCGAGGACCGAGGGCTGAGGACCAAGTGCATTGATAATTGCGGACTGATTGAGGATCGAGGAGAGAGGACAAAAGCCTAGCCGTGGGCAGTTGGCTGAGGTCTGGTCGTGATCCGCCTTCCCTAACAGTTCCTCCGCTAACAGTTCCTTCGCTTGCTGCTCCTTAGCTAACGGCTCTGAGCAGAAAGCACGCTCTTAAAAGCAAAGGCTTGCGCTCCAGAGCTACTACCCAATACAAACTCGCACTTGTCAGCAATCCGCAATCCTCAATCAGTCCGCAATTATCAATGCCGTTGGTCAGAGTCCTCGGTCCTCAAGCGGTAAACTATCGGCTGGCTATCCTAACCCTCACCAAAACAGCGCCTTGGGACGTTGACACTACCAGTCTGTCCGAATACCTTAAAAGGCTGTCGCAAAACCACTTAGTAGTCGTCAAGTAGCAATCAACTGCTCGGAACCCATCGAGACCAAAGGGGGGCCGGCTCTTCCATACGTTCCGCTTTATATGAAGACATACTCCGCGACTCCGCGGGATATCGAGCACCAGTGGTACATCGTCGACGCCGAGGGTGTTGTCCTGGGCCGCCTGGCGACCGAGGTCGCGAAGATCATCCGTGGCAAGCACAAGCCGATGTACACCCCGCACATGGATACCGGCGACAACGTCATCGTGATCAACGCCGCGAAGGTTCGCGTCACTGGCAAGAAAGCGGATCAGAAGCTCTACTTCAGGCATACCGGCTACATGGGCCACGAACGGTTCACGCCATTTGCCGCGATGCTCGAGAAGCATCCCGAGCGCGTGATCGAGAAGGCGGTCTACGGCATGCTCCCGAAAACTGCGCTTGGCCGCCAGAAGTTGCGTGGCAAGCTCCGCGTTTTCGCCGATGACAAGCACACCCACGCTGCGCAGCAACCGAAAGTGCTCGACCTCAACAAAAAGAGTGAGAAGTAATGCCCGATAATACCACGCACACGATTGGACGGCGCAAAGAGGCCGTCTGCCGTTTGTACATCAAGCCCGGCTCCGGAAAATGGTCGGTGAACGGACGCACTCTGGGGGATTATTTCCCGCGCCCCGCGCACGTTTCCGCCATTCAGCAACCGTTCACGATCACCGATACGCTTGGCCGCTATGACGTAAAGGCGAAGGTCGAGGGTGGTGGATTGACCGGTCAGGCTGGCGCGCTGCGTCTCGCTGTTGCCCGCGCGCTCGTCAAGCTCGATGAAGCGCATCGCAGAAAGCTGCGCGATCTCGCGCTCTTGACGCGTGATGCAAGAGCCGTCGAGCGCAAGAAGCCCGGCCGTCCGAAAGCACGAAAGAAGTTCCAGTTCTCGAAGCGTTAACCCGAAGGAATCCTTACTTAATGGCTCAGCCAAACCTGGAGCAGTTGCTCGAAGCCGGTGTCCACTTCGGACACCAGACCCGCCGTTGGAACCCGAAGATGCGTCGTTTCATCTTCGCGGAGCGGAACGGCATTCACATCATCGATCTTCAGAAGACGCTTCGTCAGCTCGAGCTGGCGCAAAAGCTCGCGCGGGATGTGATTCTTCGCGGCGACAACGTCCTCTTCGTCTGCACCAAGCGTCAGCTCGTCAACATCGTGAAGAGCGAGGCCGAGCGTTGCGGAGCGATGTACGTGACCGAGCGGTGGCTGGGCGGATTGCTCACGAACTTCCAGACGGTAAAGAAGCAGGTTCGCCGTCTCAAGGAATTGGAAGCGGGAAGTGAGGCCGGTGGTGACTTCGAGAATTACACCAAGAAAGAGCAGCTCATGATGAGTCGTCAGCGCGACAAGCTCTCGAAGAATCTGAGCGGGATCAAGAATCTCACGCGTCTTCCTGGATTGATGTTCGTTATCGATCCCAAGAAGGAGCGGATCGCGGTCAACGAAGCGAACAAGCTGAACATTCCGATCATCGCGCTGGTCGATACGAACGCCGATCCGGATTTGATCACGGTTCCTATCGCTGGCAACGATGATGCAATTCGGTCGGTAGAGCTGATGACGAAGTCGATCGCTGACGCGATCGTCGAAGCGCGCCGCGAAGCTCCGATCCGCGAGGAAGTCGAAGAGAGTGAATCGTACACCTACAGCTCCGACCGTGGGGCAGAGCCGGAAGGCGAAGGCGATAAAAAGAGAAAGAGACGGCCGCGCAGGCGACGGGCGAAACCCGAAGCAATTGCCGCGCGACTCAAGACAGGCGGCGAAGAAGGTGGCGGAGCAGAGGAAGCCACCGAGACCGAGCAGGAAGGTTAACTTTCACGCCGCCGGAGAATTCCGGCGGCGTTTTAACGAGAGATCATTATGACTACGACAAAAGAGAAGTTCACGGCGAAGGATGTTCAGGCTCTGCGACAGAAGACTGGCGCGGGCATGATGGAGTGCAAAAAAGCACTCGAAGAGACGAATGGCGATATGGAAAAGGCGTCGGAGTATCTGCGCGCCAAGGGCATCGCCAAGGCGGAGAAGAGAATCGGCAAGCAGACGAGCGAAGGGCTCATCGGCAGCTACATCCATCACAACGGCAAGGTCGGCGTGATGGTGGAAGTGAACTGCGAGACGGACTTCGTCGCCCGCACCGACGACTTCAAGACACTCGTGAAGCAGATCGCCGAGCACATTGCGGCGGCGGCGCCGGTTGCCGTCGACAAGGATCAGGTCCCGCAGGATAAAGTGGAGAAGGAGCGTCGCATCTTCATCGAGCAGGTGAAGGAGAGCGGCAAGCCTGATCACCTTATCGAGAAGATCGTGGCTGGA
>CADDZN010000348.1 GCA_902812375.1 bacterium
GTTCTCCTACATGCTGTTGCAGGCGTACGATTTTCTGGAGCTGAATCGCCGCGAAGGTGTCACGCTGCAAATTGGTGGGAGCGATCAGTGGGGGAATATTACCGCGGGGCTCGAGCTCATTCGACGCATTGAGGGCGTGACGGCGCATGCGCTGACGATGCCGCTCGTTACATCCGCAAGCGGGAGCAAGTTTGGAAAGACGGAGGCGGGCGCCGTGTGGCTCGATCCTGCTCGGACGTCGCCGTACAAATTCTATCAGTACTGGATTAACGTCGACGATCGCGATGTCGGCAAATATCTGCGCCTGTTCACGCTGATGTCGCGCGAGGAGATCGAGGCACTCGACAAGCTCGTGGAATCGGCGCCGGAGAAGCGCGAGGCGCAGCAGGCTCTGGCGCGTGATGTTACCGCGCGTGTGCATGGCGAGGACGCTGCGCGAGTAGCAGAGGAAGGATCGAGAGTGCTGTTCGGCAAGGGAGATTCGGCTTCCCTCAGCGAAAAGGTGCTCGAGACCTTGAGCGAAGAAGTCCCATTCGCGGAGCTGCCGGGGAGCCCAGGACTACTCGACGCGCTGGTAACATTAAAACTCGCGGCATCAAAGGGTGCCGCGCGTCGACTCATCGAGCAGGGCGGCGTATATGTGAATGGCCAGCGTGCAGGCTCCGAGACTGCTCTCGCCGGCGCAACCGCGCTCAGCGGCAAATACTTCCTCATTCGGAAGGGCGCGCGCGACTACGGGTTGCTGAAGATCCGCTAACGCTACGCTTCTTTCTTGACCTTGTAGTACTGTCTCGGATCGAGAGCATCACGTAGCGCGTCGCCGAGCAGGTTGAAGCCGAGCACGGCTGCACCGATTGCGACTCCCGGGAAAACCGAAGTCCAGGGCGCGGTCTGGAGCTGGAAAAGATCTCGGCCGTCCGCGATCATCGAACCCCAGCTCGGCGCCGGTGGCGGCACGCCGAGTCCGAGAAACGAAAGCGCCGCTTCCGCCATAATTGCGCCCGCGACTCCGAGTGTCGCGGTTATCACCACCGGCGCGATCACGTTTGGCAAAACGTGCTGCAGCATGATGCGTATGTCGCCCGCACCGAGTGCCCTGATCGCCTGAACGTACTCGAGCTGCCGCACGACCAGGACCTGACCGCGTACGATTCGCGCCATTCCGGCCCAGCCAACAATTCCGATCGTCGCGAAGACAACGCCCTCCGATGGCTGGAGCGCCGCGACCATCGCGATGAGCAACAACAGGGTTGGAAACGCGAGAGTGACGTCGGCGAGCCTCATCACTATCTCGTCGACCCATCTGCCGTAGTAACCAGCGAGCAGTCCGAGCGTAACACCGAGGGCGAGCGCGATGCCCTGCGAGATCAATCCGACCGTGAGGGAAACCCGCGCTCCGTAGACGAGTCGCGACCAGATGTCACGCCCCTGGATATCGGTGCCCAGCCAATGGTGGGCGGACGGACGCTGCAGAGTGTGCATGAGATCGATGGAGATTGGATTCTGCCGCGCAATCAGAGGAGCGAGAATCGCGGCAAGCGCCATGATCAGGACGATGCCTATGCCGATGCGCGCGCGATTATCGCCGAAAAATCTCTGTTGCTGCTTCGAATCCAGCATCACCCTCCCTCGTTATCTCGATGGATCCCTGAGCTCCGCCGGAGTATCGGCTGGTTGGCGTTTCCACCTGCGATGCTGCCAGAAATATTGCGCTGGCGCCACGCGCACCCAGTGCTCCAGTCGCTCCGTGAAACGTGCTACGATGTTGTCGATGTCACGATCGCGCTCACCCGTCTGTCGCGCCTCTATCCGCTCGACCACTACACGAAAGCGGCCGTCCGGCTGCCGAAGCGCGACGACGAACAATACGGGGACCTCGAATCGCAAGGCGAATACCGCCGCGCCGCGGGGTGTCTTGGCGGGCCGTCCAAAGAACGGAACGAAGGTTGACGCGAGTCCCAGTACTCCCTGATCGGCGACGAAAGCAACCGCTCGGCCCGCGCGCAGAGACCGTGGCGTGCGTCGCACCGCCTCGGAATCGTGGACGATCGTCATCCCAATCGCTTCACGAGTGCGGTTGATGTAGGCATCAAAGAGTGGGTTCGCCATTCCGCGCGCGATCGCGTCGAGGGGAATCCCACGCGCGGCGACGTAGGCGCCGGCGAGCTCCCAATTGCCGATGTGACCCGTAACCATGACGGCGCCCCTGCCCTTACGCATCACCTCCTCGACCTCCTCCCAACCCTCGACGCTTTCGACCAGTCGCTGAACGCCGTCCGTCCCGAGCGATTCGAGCAACGCAGTCTCGACAAAGGTACGGCCGAGGTGCTTGTATGATTCTTTCGCCAGGGTGATGACCGCGCTTGGGTCTAGCTCCGGGAACGCCGCAGCGATCTGCCGCTCCACGACTCTTTTCCGGATTCCGAGCGGGCGATATCCGAGCGCGCCGAGCTGCTCACCGATTTTGCAGGCGTGTTCCCAACTCAGTGCGCGCAGTCCCAGCAGCGTCGCCCGCATAGTGTAGTACTCGGCCCTGTGCGCGAGTGTGGGCCGCTTCGACTTTTCAGTCGCCATCTAGATAATGGGATTCACGTACTCTTCGCCGGAAAGCAGATTGTGGATGCGCTGGTCGAAGGTGTGGTGCTGTCGAACGAACGCCTGCCCCTCGCGTCTGATGCGCTCGCGCGCCGCGGAATTCTCCAGATAGTAACCGCACTGCGCGAGGCATGATTCAATATCCGTGTACCATGCGCAGTGGTCTCCCTCGCGCAGCATTTGCTTGAGCTCGGGCGTTCCGTGACCAAGAAAGAAACCGCCGGCAAGAATCACCATCCAGGTGCGATCAGAGGTGGTGTTGCCGGAATTCGCGGGGTAGCGGGCTGGGTTCACGCCGAGGACGATCTTGGCACTAGAGCAGACGCCAGAAAAATCTTTGCCCTTTACCGCGCGGCCGGTCCAGTTGAGCGACTTCTTCCATTCGCGCCACCCCGGTCCCCAGACCTTGAGGTCGTATTTACTGGCAACCTTCATGAGGAATGCGGCGCGGGAAGGGTCATAACCCGACCCGATGAAGGCGACGTCGGAAGCGAAAACCTGTTCCGGCTTCACCGGCTTTATCGCGATGTCCGCGCAGGAGGGAAGAAATTTCGCTGGCAACCCGAGTGCCGCCCATTGTTTCTCGAATCCCGAGACAAAAAAAGTCTGAGTGAGCTTTCCGATCTTGACGACGTGCGCGACATCGGGACGATAGGTGTTCTTGAACCATTGCGCGTCGTGGTACCACATCGCGTTCCGCTTACCATCGATGATCTTCGCGACGGTTTCGGGCGCGAGCGCCTGACACTTGGAAAGGAGAACGAAATCGGGTTTGAAGCGCTTCGCTTGCGACAGGGCGAGCCGTTGCGTGAGTGCCCAACCCATCAATCGCTTGGTCTTTCGGTCGTCGAAGAGCTTGGTGACATGACCCGCGCGGCGGAGCGCGCGCTGGGTGCCTCGCTCCATGCGCCAGGGATCGTCACTGCCGATTATCAGTA
>CADDZN010000349.1 GCA_902812375.1 bacterium
GATCAGCACTGGAGCGGATCAGCCGCCGGTCCAATCGCCGCACCAGACTGGGTCGCCCGGAACCTCGGCACGCGAGTGGCAGAAATCGGGGCGGCGCGAATCATCGCCGCTTTTCCACTTTATGGCTACCGCTGGAGAAAGGCGGCCGAGACGGAGGTCATCAGCTTCGACGACGCTCGTCGACTCACGACGATGACCAACATACCCCTCGTTCGCGACCATGCGTCGGCGACTCTGCATGCCTCGTCGCCGGAGGGATGGGAGCTTTGGGTAAGCGATCGCGTGTTGCTCGAGACTCTCGTCCGCGACGCGCGGCAGCTTGGCGTGAGAACTTTCGCGCTGTGGCGTCTCGGTCTCGAAGATCCGGCGGTATGGGACTTCATCGGCCCGCAGAACGCGATTGGCCGTCAGACGACGAGCAGGTTCTTCTGATAGTCGGCGGGTGTGATCAGTAGGCCATCCGAGCCGATGAACCCGTTCACTTCACTCCGCATTCCTACGTCGCCGGGAAGATAGATGCCGGGCTCGATAGAAAATCCAACGCCGACAGTAAGCTCGCGCTCTTCCCGAGTCTCGAGGTTGTCGATGTGCGGTCCTGATCCGTGGAGGTCGCGCGGATCGATCGAGTGTCCGGTGCGATGAATGAAGTACTCGCCGTACCCGCGCTCAGTGATCACGGCGCGCGCCGCATCATCGACCTCGCCTCCGCGAACGGGCTTCCCCGCACTAACTCGCTGCTGCAGAAGCGAGATCGCCGCGTCTCGCGCGTCGCGCACCGCAAGCCAGATCGCGTTGTCCCGGTCGCTCGGCGTGCCCAGCGAGCCCATCCAGGTCTGGTCGGCGAAGACGCCGTTCTTCTCGCGCGCCCAGAGATCTACCAGGAGAATGTCGCCGCGGTTGATTGTTGCGGAGCTTGCGGCGGTGGGCTCGTAGTGGGGATTGGCAGCGTTCGGGCCGATGGCGACTATAGGTCCGTGATCGGTCTCCAACCCGCCCGCCTCGAACCGTTCCTTGATCCAGCTTTGGAGCGCGAATTCAGTGAGGGGTGTCGGACTGTCCGCGCGACTTCCAGCGAGGCGAATCGCCTCCTGTCCAATGATCGAGACGGCGCGCGCGGCGCGCTCGTGGGATGCTCGCTCCGCGTCGCTCCACACCGCGTAAAACGAGGAGACCAGCGCAGCCGACGATGTCACAGTAGCCCCGGCGTTTCGCACCATCTCGAGGACGCCGGCCGGCACGCGATCGAGATACGGGACAGCGTCTCCCGCCGAGTATTCCATCGCGATGCGCTTTCCACCCACGGTGCGCGCGAGAAGTGATTCGAGCACCCGCCAACTGCTGTACTTCTCCTTCGTCCATTTCGCTGGCCACTCTTCCCAGGGACCCTGCTCTATCGCGTGGGTAATCGCGACGGGCGAACCCTGACGCGGGATGTAGACGAAGAAGCGCCGCGTGGTCATTCCGGGCAATTGCAGCATCCCGGTCGCAACGGGATTGAGGCCGTGGAAATCATACAACAGCCACCCATCCAGCCCTTCGCGGTCGAGCGCGGACTGAAGCGGGGGAAGAGAGTCAGCCTGAAGCACGCTCTCTGACTACTGTGATGCTCTTACGGCGCGCCATTCGGCCCGCCACTCACAGATGTCCTCACCACGCTCGCGGCAATGGACGTGGTCGATCATGCCACCGCCATTGACGAGCAGTTTCAGCATCTCGCGCAGGGCGGACTGGTAGTAGAGGCATCCGATCGCGCGCGGGGCGGTCTCGTAGGTCACCGATTCCTTGACGCCGAAAACGATCGATGCACCGACGCGCCGCACTGAGGCGCCAAGGTATTTTTCGCCGGCCTTCTTGACCTGGCGAAACGCGAGAGGACGAGCGAGGAAGCCCGGGAGCAGATGAATGATCTGGCGAGTGGTTGCCGAAATGAGCTGGTACATCCGTGCCGCGACGATATTGCCGGCGCGTGTGAAGATCATCTCTCCGTCGGGCCGGCGCCCAATGAGACGGGCGATCCCGCTGGCCTCGTGAAGCGCAATGGGCTGGTTGCGCTTCATCGCATCCTTGTAGCGACGAATCTGCGCAATCACGGTGTCGCTCAAGCCGAGCCGCTTGTTGCGATGCTCCTGCACGTACTCGACGTCGATGTCGTCTCCTTCGGGGATGTCGACCGACCGCACTGCTTCGAGGAGACTAAGCGGGACTATGGCGTTAACCGTGCCGGGCATTTAGTTGGAAGGCGGAGAGCGCAAGCTAACCGCCGCTCTGATACCCTTCAAGCAGCAGCCGCAGTGCGGCATGGCCAGATGCTGCGGAAAAAGAGAGAACCAATCTGACAGAAGTGATCACCCGGGCTGCGCTGGGATTTCTTGCAGCCAGCATGGTCGCCATCGGCGCACGCAGTCTGCGCGCACTTTCCACCAGCGGTGCCGCCGTGGCGGCTTTGGCGGGAGCCGCGGCCTGCGCTTCCGGATGGTGGTGGGGAGTGCTGCTCGTCGCGTATTTCGCTCTGACGACCGCGCTCTCGAAATCCGGGAGTCAGAGCAAGGCGCGGCTGATGGAATCGATTGTCGAGAAAGGAGATGAAAGAGACGGCTGGCAGGTGCTGGCCAACGGAGGCGCGTTCGTCGGCGCCGCACTGGGGCACCTCATCTGGCACTCTCCTAGCTGGTATGCAATCGGCGCAGGAGCGCTGGCGGCGTCGGCCGCGGATACGTGGGCGACCGAGGTCGGGATGCTTTCGAGTGGCCAGGCGGTATCAATAGTGTCGGGCAGACGGGTTCCGGTTGGAACGTCCGGGGGAGTCACGGTAGCGGGGTCAGTCGCGGCGCTCGGGGGTGCGCTGTTCATCGCCGTGTTGGCGGCATTCGCGAGGTGGCCCATTGTCTTCGCCGCTGTGGCACTGGGTGGAATTGCGGGAGCGATCACAGATTCACTACTCGGTGCGAGCGTTCAATGCCGGCGCTGGTGCAGCGCCTGTGGCAAAGCCACGGAGCGCAAAGTGCACAACTGCAATGCGCCGACAGAAGTGGTAGGTGGATCTCGCTGGGTCGACAACGACGTGGTCAATGGAATCTGCTCGGTGGTTGGCGGCCTGATAACTTTAGTTCTACAGTGATGAGCAATCGCAGGAAGGCGCCAGGCTACGCCGGTACGACAGCCGGTGGGCGCGCGCGGGTACTACTTGTAAGCACGAACCGCGAGCGCCAGCCATATCCGGTTGTGCCAAATGGTCTCGCGTGCGTCGCCTCCGCGCTCGACGCCGTCGGCCACACCGTCGAATTTCTGGATCTCTGCTTCGCTTCTGATCCCGTGGCGACGGCGCAGCGCGCGGCCACGGCTTTCCACCCGGACATCATCGGGGTGTCGGTGAGAAACATCGACAACAGCGACGCGATCGCGCTCCGACATTACACGCCCGAAGCGCGGAGTGTTCTGGGCGCTCTTCGCGCCGCGGTCCCAACAGCGAAGGTGATTGCTGGCGGAGCCGCGTTCGGCGTGGCGCCAGAAGCGCTTTTTCGCGA
>CADDZN010000350.1 GCA_902812375.1 bacterium
CCTGGTCGAGCTAGCGGGACAGACGGGGGCCAAGATCGCCCTCCGCGGCGAAACTCTCGCGGTGAGTGGAAGCGCGGAAGCGGTGGCGCGCGCAATTCCCATTGCCCAGCGAATGATCGACACCGCGAAACAACAAACGCCACTCACCGCTGACGATGTTCTGCGAATGAGCATCGAGGCGCCTCGCGACGGGAACGGCAACGGAACCGACACCGAGAGCCGAATCGTTCTGCCCGGCGTGCGGAAGATCATTCAGGCGAAGACGAGCGGACAGGCCGAATACATGAAGCTGATGGCGGAGAACGACATCGTCGTCGGAGTCGGTCCAGCGGGAACCGGGAAAACCTATCTTGCCGTGGCCGCGGCGGTCGACGCTCTCGCGCGGAAGCGAGTCCGGCGCATCGTGCTGGCGCGTCCAGCCGTGGAAGCGGGTGAAAGTCTTGGCTTTCTTCCCGGCGACATGCAGGCAAAGGTGGATCCGTATCTGCGCCCGCTGTACGACGCCCTCGAAGACATGATGCCGCATGAGCGTGTGCAGAAATCTCTCGAGACGCGCACGATCGAGATCGCGCCGCTCGCGTACATGCGCGGCCGGACGTTGGCCGATGCGTTCGTCATTCTGGACGAGGCGCAGAACGCGACCGCCGCGCAGATGAAGATGTTCCTCACTCGCCTCGGCGTGAACTCGAAAGCAGTCATCACCGGTGACAAGACGCAGATCGACTTGCCCAAACGGGAGGATTCAGGACTCGTGCAGATCGAGCGCATCTTGCCGGGGATCGACGGGATCGGGTTCTACTATTTGACCGATGCCGATGTGGTGCGCCACCGGCTGGTGAGAGAGATCATCAAAGCGTACGCTGAAGATGCCGGGGCCTAGCCAGCGCCGGTGCCTCTTGCAATCGACGTATCATCAACGGTTCGCCGTCTCCTCATCTCGAAAAAACGCGTAAGGGAAGCGGCCGAAACAACTCTGAAAGCTGAGGGCGTTCCGGATGCGATGCTCTCTATCACTTTTGTCGGGCGCGCTGCGATCACCGCAATGAACCGGCGCTATCTTGGCCACCATAGACCCACGGACGTCATCTCGTTCGGGTTGGGCCGAGAGAACGGGCGCGGCCCAGTGATTGGCGATGTCTACATCTGCCCGGAGATCGCGCGTGCAAACGCGAAGCGACAGGGAGTATCCGCGGGAGAAGAGATCATGCGCCTAGTCGTGCACGGAACGCTGCACGTACTGGGTTACGACCATCCCGACACCGAGGCTCGCACCAGTTCCTCCATGTGGCGAAAGCAGGAGAGGATCTTAGCGCGTGTCCTTTGACCGCCTGCTCGACGACTTTGACTCGCGGAGGCCAGCGGCCCTCGCGCGAGTCACGAGTATTGTCGAGAACCATCGGGAAGGGTTCGAGGCCATTCTCGCCGGCCTGCATCCGCGGACGGGCAGAGCGCGACGAATCGGCCTCACTGGACCGCCGGGTGCGGGAAAAAGCACGATCTCCGCGTTGCTCGTAAAGAAGTTCCGCGATGCGGGGCTTACGGTCGGGGTCATTGCAGTTGATCCAACATCTCCATTCACTGGGGGCGCGCTCCTCGGCGATCGAGTGCGAATGGAGAACGTTGCACTCGACCCCGGCGTCTTCATTCGGTCGATGGCGACGCGAGGCTCGCTGGGTGGGCTTGCCGCAGCAACACGCGAAGTCGCCGACGTGCTCGATGCATTTGGCTTTGATCGGCTGCTCATCGAGACTGTTGGGGTGGGCCAGTCGGAGCTCGACGTCTCCAGACTGGCGGACTCAACTATTCTGGTGCTCGTTCCCGAATCCGGTGATTCCATACAGACGCTCAAGGCTGGTGTGATGGAAGTCGCCGACATCTTCGTCGTGAACAAAGCCGATCGTCCGGGCGCCGACCGGTTGCGGAACGATGTCGAGCTCATGCTCGGTCTCCGAAAGGGCGTCTCGTTCGGAAATGTTCCTGCTCACCATGGCGTCGATCTCAAACGCAATCCGGCGCGTGCCGCCCGCGAAGCAGCAGCAGTCGACAACCCAACGATCTGGACGCCGCCAGTGCTTGCTGCTATCGCTACGAAGGAGGAGGGCATCGACCGCATTGCCGCCGCACTCGATAAGCACTTTGCTTATCTTGAGGAGAGCGGGACCCTGCGCGCGCGGAGACGCGAGAGAATGCGTGAGCGCGTGATAGACGTCGTCGAGCGAAAGGTTCGCGACCGCCTATGGAAGGATTCAGGGACGATGGCGTGGCTCGAAGATCAGCTCCCGTCGGTGGAAGAGGGCCGCTCGACGCCGTTCGCGGTGGCAGACCAGTTGCTTCTTCGAAGCGCTGAGCTCGTACGCGGAGAACTGAAAGCATGAGCAAGTTGAAGAGTCGGGACTCGAAGAGTCTCGTCAACGGCGAGTTGATCGCGACGATTGAGGAGCAGAGCGCGGAACTGCGCTTGCTGAGAAAGGAAGTTGCGGAGTGGCGCAAGAAGTACGAGAAGGGCGAGCTCCGCGACATCGGGTTCACGAACTCTGAGAAAGAAGTCCAGCCTATCTACACTCCGCTGGATGCGGCGGAGACCGATGCAGCAGAGCTTGGCATGCCGGGTTTCTATCCGTACACGCGCGGTATCCACCCGACCGGTTATCGCGGACGCCTCTGGACGATGCGTCAGTTCGCCGGATTCGGAAGCGCGCGCGACACGAATGAGCGCTACAAGTTTCTGCTTGCGCAGGGGCAGACTGGGCTTTCCGTCGCGTTCGATTTTCCGACGCTCATGGGCTACGACTCCGATCATCCACGCTCCGAGGGCGAGGTAGGAAAGTGTGGCGTTGCGATCTCGAGCCTCGCCGACATGGAGGTACTCTTCGACGGAATCCCGCTCGATCAGGTCTCCACCTCCATGACCATCAACGGCCCGGCTGTAATTCTGTACTGTTTTTACATCGCCGCCGCCGAGAAGCAGGGCGTCGACTCGCACGAGCTGCGCGGAACTATCCAGAACGACATTCTGAAGGAATACATGGCGCAGCACGCCTGGGTTTATCCAATCGAGCCCGCGCTTCGACTGATTGTCGACTGCTTCGAGTGGTCCGCGGAGCACGTACCGCAGTGGAATACGATTTCAATCTCGGGCTATCACATTCGCGAGGCGGGAGCGACCGCCGCGCAGGAGCTCGCCTTTACGCTCGCTGATGGCTTCACCTACGTCGAGCGGGGAATTGCTCGGGGCCTCGATGTCGACACCTTTGCTCCACGTCTCTCGTTCTTCTGGGACATTCACAACGATTTCTTCGAGGAGATAGCGAAGCTGCGCGCGGCACGTCGCATCTGGGCGCGCCACATGAAGGAGCGGTACGGCGCGAAGGATCCTCGCTCACTCGTGATGCGTTTCCACTCGCAGACCGCCGGCGTGACACTCACCGCCCAGCAGCCGATGAACAACATCATTCGCGTTGCGTATCAGGCCATGGCCGCGGTCCTCGGC
>CADDZN010000351.1 GCA_902812375.1 bacterium
GGTTCGAGATCGATCCAGGCACCTGGGACGCGATCGTAGAAAGCGCACCGATGATGACGCGTCTTTCAGCGGAACGCGTGAAGCAGGAAATCGAAAAAACCATGGAACAGGTGGCGCTGCCGAGCAGGGCGTTCGCGAAGTGGCGGGACTCGGGCGCGTTCGAGACCCTCGTTCCGACCCTGGCGAGAGTCACGGACAAACAGCTCAAGCCGCTTGATCACCTTCGCCGGCCGCTTCTTCCCGGTCGACCCGCGCGCAAGTCTACGCGCGTTGCCGCGCTTTTCGCCGCGGCGCCACCAGGGTCCATCCGCAAGACTCTGAAGGATCTCCGATTCTCCAATAGTGAGACCGAGTGGATCGCGCTTCTTGTCGATCGCTGGCATCAGCTAGGACCCGAGATGACGCGCGAGCTACTCAAGGCCGAGGAGCGATACGCGGCCGACCCATGGGGGGAGCGTACGCCTCCGGCCGTGGTGATCAGATCATGGGCAGCCAGCGTCGGGCGCACGCGTCTTGCCCCGCTATTGCGGATGGCAGACGCATTCTGGTGGGCGGCGCGGGACGCGGGAGAGCCTGCGCCTTACAAGCCGACAGTGGCAGCGACGTACAAGCGCGCGATACATATCGCCTACAAGGATGCGATCGAGATCGCTGATCTCGCGATCGACGGTACCGACCTGGAAAAACTTGGAATCAGAGGCCCGGCAGTGGGCGTTACATTACGCAAGCTCCTTGAAGAAGTGATAAAGAATCCGTCGGCCAACAACCGCCCCGAGCTCGTGAGGTTGGCAAAGCTCTCGATCTCACAACCTTAAGCAGGGTAACAATGCTTTTTCGCAGCCGCACACCGGATTCAACCGTCTGGAAGCGTTTTCGTTCAGGCCACGACGGTTTCACTTTCACGCGCAATGGCGATGTGTACGAGGCCAAGGTGGTCGCGAACGCCGAGCGAGTGGTGGATTTGTTTTATACGCTGAGCGAATTGATGGCGCCGGCGGTGGATGTGTTCATCCAGGACATGCGCTCGCAGATGACGTGGACGGGCAAATCGATGCCGCTTCCGGACGTTCGCGACGCGGTGGCTCGACTCAAGGTTCCGCTCGCGACGTATGGCGGAGTCGAGATCACGCTTTACACGAGCGAAGATCAATTGACGCTGACGCCGCAGCTCGAGCTCTTCATCTACTCGAGGTCGGACCGTTGGGTCTATTTATTAACGAGCATGAATCTCGAGGAGCGCGCGTCGCTCGAGGATCGGTTGTGGGGAATCGGATCGTGGGAGCGGGCACCGGCGCCCGCGCTCAGTGAAGCGGTTGCGGCAGCGGCGGAGCGGCTCTCGATAAAGGCTGAGACTTGAGCGGCTGGCACCGGGCCCGCGTCCACGAGTTGTTTCTTCACAACATCGATGCGGAGATTGAGCCCCTCGAGGGACCTTACGCCAAGTAGCGCGAAATCGCTCTCCTCGGCGAAGACTACTTCATCGACCGTTGCTGATCCGCTGGCGTGGACGACGGCATAACCGATGTCTCGCTCGATGTGGCGTCCATCTGCCACGATGAAGTTGCGGCGCCGCTCGACGGCAATGTCAATCGATTGGAGGATATTTCGGGGGATCCAGGTGAGCTCGCTCCCCGTGTCAACCAGCGTATCGGGAATATGCCGCACTACGCCGCGATGCGTGACGTTCTCGACGCCGATCGTGATTCGAAAGATTTCCATGTCCGGCACGTTATCACTCCTTCGACTTTGAGGATGTATCAATAAAACGCGATTCCAGTCACGACAATGCTTGCGGGCCGAGCAACGCTCGCCAGCATGGTTACTTTTGAGTCCATGGTTTCATCTGACGATGTCGAGCCGCTCGCAGATCAGCACTCATAGCGTTCCATGAACGGCGTCGCTCTCGCTTACACCGTAGTTGCCGCAAGCGCCAACGTGGTCGGCGCGGCTGCGATCGTCTCCCGCTCCAGTTGGAGCGTGCACGCCCTCGAGACCATGGTTGCGCTGTCGGCCGGATTCATGATCTCGGTGTCTCTGCTCGATCTTGCGCCCGACGCGATTGTTACTCACGGGGAGTCCGGAGCAGTCGTCATTCTGCTCGGGTACCTGCTCGTCCATCTCACCCAGCACACCCTGGCGCCGCACTTTCACTTCGGCGAGGAAGTGCATCACGTCAGCAAGATCACGAGCTTCTCGGCGCTCGCGGGATTGATGCTGCACACATTTGTCGACGGCGTCGCGATTGCGAGCGGATTCGGAGTGAGCCATGCGCTCGGAGTTCTCGTATTCCTCGCGATCCTGCTGCACAAGCTGCCGGAGGGGCTCGCGATCTCCAGTTTGTTTCTGGCGTCAGGCGAGAGTCGGCGCGCCGCTCTAGCCGCGAGCGTTGCGCTCGCGGTTTCGAGTCTTCTCGGAGCGTTGCTGACCTTGGAAGTTCCACTGCTTGGTAGGTTCGGACTCCCGCTAGCCGCCGGCGTGACGCTCTATGTCGGCGCTTCCAATCTCGTCCCGGAATTTCAGGGCAAAACGGGGTGGAGATTGCCGATCAGCTTTTTTGTCGGGTGCGGGATTTACTATTTGGCGCGACGGGCGGTCGGGGCGTAGTTCGCGACCGCGCCAGCCGTTGCTTGGTCGGAGCATCCAGGGATCCTCTCGCCAAGCACTTTCTGGGAAATATGCCTTGCGTCGAACGGTATCCCTATCGATCATACGATCGTCATACCATAGTCTGATCGATGAGGTAGCCGTGACCGTTGTTACCATCTCTCCCAAGTTCCAGGTCGTGATTCCCCGAGACGTCAGGGAGCGGCTCGGCCTTGAGCCGGGACAAAAAGTGCAGGCCCTGGCCTTCGGGAACCGGATCGAGTTCGTCCCGCTCAAGAAAGCGAAGGCGCTTCGCGGATTTCTCCGCGGGCTCGATACCACAGTCACCCGCGATTCCGATCGGGTCTAGCGGCTGATGGCGCGCGGAGAGCGTCCGAACGTGGTCGATTCGTCCGCCTGGCTTGCCTATCTCGCCGACGAGCCGTCGGGGTCGCACTTCGCCCGCGCGATTGAGGATACCGCGCATCTAATCGTTCCGGCTATATGTATCCTGGAGGTCTTCAAGGTGGTCGCGCGCCAGCGAGGGGATGGGGATGCGCTTCAGGTTGCAGCTCTCATGCAGCAGGGCCGCGTTGTCGATCTCGATGCTGCACTTGCCCTGGTCGCCGCGAAGGCCGGAATCGACTATAAGCTGCCGCTCGCCGACGGCATCGTATACGCGACGGCTCAGAGCGTCGGCGGAGTGCTTTGGACCCAGGACGACGATTTTGAAGAGCTTCCGGACGTCAGGTTCTTTCGGAAGGGCAAATGAGCGCTCCGCCTGGCCACTAACACCAACGATCTCTAGCCACTAACACCAAAGAGTTCTGGCTACCGAGACGGAAGTTTCATCCGGATGAAGCGGATTTCTCGGATG
>CADDZN010000352.1 GCA_902812375.1 bacterium
TAGCACCATAGTTCTCTTCCTTACCAGCCATTGTGCTACCCTCCAGAGTTGTTTGTAACAGGCGCGAGGAAAGCAATGCATATGCCATATTAAGAGACAGATGCAAGTGCCGAACTCACTGCGTAATTCGCGCCACGAAGAGGAACCACCCTGGCCGTAAAGCATTTTCGTCCCGCGAAAGCACTCAAATCCGGCGCTGTGGTGGCATTGGTCGCGCCCGCGGGCCCACTGCAAAATCCCGATGAATTGCCCCGCGCCCAGGAAAACGCGCGATCACTGGGATGGGAGCCCGTCGTCGGGTCGCATGCAAGCGCGCGCGTGGGTTATCTCGCGGGGAAGGACCGCGATCGACTCAATGATATCAATCGTGCCCTCCGCGATCCCAAAGTCAGTGCGGTCTGGTGCCTCCGCGGCGGATACGGAATGATGCGAATTCTTCCCGGCATCGATTACGACGCACTCTCTCGCACGCCAAAGGCGATCATCGGCTACTCGGATGTCACAGCGCTACACGCGGCGGTGCAGAGAAAGTGCAGACTCGTCACGTTTCATGGTCCCACCGCGCGAGAAACTCTCACGGATTTCTCGCGCGACTCTTTCCAGCGCGCCGTTATCGAGCAAACAGATTCGTGCGGCGTTGCCACCGATGCGCGCGAGCTGAACGCCGGGGAAGCGGAGGGACGTCTGGTTGGTGGAAATCTTGCAGTCCTCGCGGCGCTGTGTGGTACGCCCTACATGCCCGACCTCACCGATGGAATCCTGGTCCTCGAGGACATCAACGAGCCGGTTTATCGCGTTGACAGGATGCTCGAGCAACTCAAGCTCAGTGGTGCACTCAACGGCTGCAAAGCGATAATCTTCGGGAATTGCGGCGGATGTAATGAGACAACTCCCGGACGAACTTTCGACGATGTACTCGGCGAGCTCGCGCATGTCCTGGGCG
This sequence comes from bacterium, assembly GCA_902812375.1. Taxonomy (GTDB): domain Bacteria; phylum Gemmatimonadota; class Gemmatimonadetes; order Gemmatimonadales; family Gemmatimonadaceae; genus UBA4720. Next base: position 944 of record CADDZN010000352.1, read on the forward strand.
TACCATGTCTCGCCGGAGTTCCTGTCGGGCACATCGCCGAGCAGTGGACGATTCCGCTGGGCGCGACGGGAACGCTGGATACGGGCGCTCGCAGGCTGACCGTTACATCGTACTCTTCCTGACTGGAGCCCGAGTGAGCGAGAACATCGAAAACGATCCGGTTCAGGAAGCAAAGCGTCAGATCGACGAGGTAACGCCCGAGGAAGTGCGCGAGATGCAGGCCCAGGGCGAGAACGTCGTGTATCTCGATGTGAGAGAGCCGAGGGAGTGGAATCTCGGCCGATTGCCGAACGCGGTACACCTTCCACTCGGTAAGCTCGAGAGCAAAGTCGAAGAGCTGATCGACCGCGATCGCCGCGTTGTCATTTATTGCGCTCGTGGTAATCGATCTGTGCTGGCCGCTCTGGCGATGAAGCGCATGGGCTACGAGAAGGTTACGTCGATGGCGCGCGGAATTACGGGTTGGGTAGCGATTGGCGGCGACGTAGAAGGATGATCGATGTAAGCGAGAAGGCGGTCGATACCTTTGAGATCCCCTGTGCCGACGGACTTTTCATTCGCGGAGACATCTACGTTGCCAGGCCCGCGACAGGCTCAGTGATCGTCTGTCATGGCTTCAAGGGATTTGCCCACTGGGGTTTCTTTCCATATCTCGCGCGTTCTTTGGCCGCGGCAGGCCTCACGGCCATCACCTTCGACTTTTCAGGAAGTGGCATCGGGCCCGATCGTGAGTCGTTCACCCAGCCCGACGCATTCGCGGGCAACACCTTCTCGAGAGAGCAGGAAGATATAGAGACCGTAGTCGACTATGTGCGGCGCATGAAAATAGTGAATGGAAAGTACGGCCTGTTCGGGCACTCGCGCGGGGGCGCAATGGCGATTCTCTATGCGGCGTCGCACGGCTCCGAGGTCGCGTCCCTGGTCACGTGGGGGGCGATCGGGCGAACCAATTGGTGGACTCCCGGCGACGCGATTGTCTGGCGGCAGCGGGGGTACTCGGAGGTCACGAATTCCCGCACCGGCCAGATCATGCGGATCGACACCGATCTGCTCGATGATGTAGAGCTGCACGGGAACACGAAATTGAACATCGCGGCGGCAGCGGCCAAGATCAAAATGCCGTGGTTGATCGTGCATGGAACGCAAGACGAGACGGTGCCGAGCAGTGAGGCAGAGCGCTTGCATGAACTGTCGAGCGGGGTGAGCACGCTGCATTTGGTCGACGGCGCGGACCACGGCTTTGGCGCGAAGCATCCGCTCACCGAAATCCCACCGGAGCTGGAGAGTGTGGTAGGCGAAACCGTTCAGTTTTTTCTGAGCAGCGCGGTATCATAATGAAATGAGCGAGTCGGATGGACGAGAACAGGTTCACGCGGATGGCATCGCGACCCTCCTCGACCATCCGGATATCGCGAAGCTCAGATTGGGCCTCGAGTCGCGAGACGCGCTTACCGCGGAGAATGACGAGGGCGCGCGAAGAGCCGCGGTCGCCTTGATCTTCCGCGCGAGCGAATCGGGCTCACCGGAGTTGTTGTTCATCAAGCGCGCGGAGTATCCGGGCGATCCGTGGAGCGGTCAGGTGGCGTTTCCTGGTGGAAGAGAAGAGGCCGGTGACGCGGACCTGGCTTACACGGCGATCAGGGAAACGAGAGAAGAGACCGGGCTCGATCTCGAGCACAACGCGAAAATCATCGGAGCCCTGAATGACTTGCGTCCCCAGACTGTTCGTCTTCCAGCGATCATCGTGCGTCCGTACGTCGTGCTGCTCGAGCGCTCGTCCAGGTTATTACTCAGTGACGAAGTCGCGCTCGCCTTCTGGGTTCCACTCGATGCGCTAAGGCGCTCGGAATCGTGGCGCGAGACCGCAGTGCAGGCGCGTGGAGTGCAGATGAACCGCCGCGCCTTTCATCACGAGGGTCAGGTGATCTGGGGAATGACCGAGCGGATTCTGGGGGAGCTACTTGCTTTGATCGAGTGAAGCGGTGATCCCGCGCTAACGACCAACTTCGATAACGACGAAGGTGCCGGGAATCATTGGCGGGCGCGGCCGCGGTCGATCCGCCGTTGGCGCGGGAGTCGCTCCGAAATCAGCGCTCACGGTGTAGATGCGATGCGTTGCCGGATTCACGTCCATGGTGCGCGCTCCGCGCTGAGTCGGCACCGTCTGGACAACGGTGAACTTGTTCGGACTCTCCTCGTGGACGACGGTGATCGTGCCCTCGCCGTTCGAGGTGAAAGCGTTTTGCGTCCCGGCGTCGAATCCCGCGCCGTCAACTCCTGAGCCCACCGGCGCGGTCGCGATGACTTTGCCGGTTGCCATGTCGACGATCGCCATGGTTTTGTTGCCGCAGCCGGCGAAGAGTCGCCGATGGACGCGATCAATGCCGAGACCGGTGGGTCCCTCACACGGTGCGAGAGCCCAGTGCGCCTGCAGAGCGAGAGATGCGGGATCGAAGACCGCGATCTCGTTCTTGTCTTCGATGTCTACATAGATGCGTCCACGATCAACG
>CADDZN010000353.1 GCA_902812375.1 bacterium
GTCATGCGCAAGCCACCCCGGTAATCGAAAAACCGTTGGTCCAGGGTAAATGACCCGTCACCGTTCAGCCTCATGACGTCGGAATAGATTCTGTCGACATAGCGAGGTGTGCCAAAGGGCGCCAGCCCCATCAGCTTGTACTCGCCGCTATTAACGCGGAATCCGGCGTGGTAGGTGAACGCCGAGTACAAGAGGCCGAGCGAATCGGGAAAGCGGAGCTCCTCGAGGAGGCCGAGCTTGGATCCCCGCCCGATCCCGATCGTTGCCGTAGCCCACTCTCCTACTCCGTCGAGGGTAAGAATCGCGGCCTCATCGAACGGCGACGGATAGTAGGCACTCGCCGCATGCGCTTCGTGGTGTTCGGTATAGAGGATCTTGCCCAGGTAGCCACCCAGGCCCGCGCGAATATTCCGCTCTACGTACAGGCGGTCCTTCAACCATAAAGGCGCTGCGCGCCGAAATGACGCGAAGCCTTGCGGTGCGATATCGAGATATGTATCCAGCAGCCGCTCAAATTTCAGAAGGGGCTTCTCGTAAAACACGACCGCGTCCAGCTCGGCGGCAGTCAGCCCCGCCGCGGAAAGACAGTATCTTGATGCGCGCTCGGGAAAGGCTTCATCTCCTTTGATGCGAGTGAAGCGCTCCTCCTGCGCGGCCGCGACGATTCTATCTCCGTGCAGCAGGCAAGCAGCACTGTCATGGTAGAACGCTGAAATCCCAAGGACGTACCCGCTGGCCATTATTGAGCCTCCGTTTGTCGCCCATCGCGCCTAAAGCGTCGAGGCTGATGAGTTATGTTTGAGTCCGGGCGCTTCACAGCGTAGTTGTGCCTCGACAGGACGCAGAGAGATGTACATTGACATCTTCAGGATCCGCGGCAGCCTGATCGTGTTACTGCTTGCAGTCGCGATCAGTTGTAAGCGATACCCGCTGGGGCGATTGGCGGCACGAGTAGTCGACGCCAATAATGCGCCGGTCGGCGGAGTCGCTGCAGATTTATACAAAGTGACTCCATCTGGAAACGTATACTGGAGGGCAGCCCGCACGAGCGGAAACGGCATGGCGGTGTTCGGGGGCAAGCAAGGAGTCATCGAAGGCGAATATATTGTGCATGTGACTCTCATGCCGTGGCAAAAGCTCGCTCCGGGCGAGAAGAACGATCGTGCTGTACGGCTGAGGGCGGATAGCGATGTTACGGTTTCGTTTCGCGTAGTGCCAAGAGTACCCGACAGTTTCCTTCGCAGTCTCCCTGCTGATTCGTCTCAATCACGGCATTTGCGCGACAGGTCACCGCACGCTTAACGAGGATTACCATGACGATTTCAAGACTTCTAATTGCTGCTGCTCTTGCAACCGCCACGCTCTCCGCGTGCAATGACTCGACCTCCGCATCGTCTACCGGCACCATATCGGTCAAAGTTGTGGATGCAAACGATGCAGGAGTACAATCAGTTAATGTCGACCTTTACAAGACATTAGCTGACGGCGCAATACTCTGGCGCGCGGGCAGTACCAGCAGTAATGGAATGGCCTTTTTCGGAGTCGATGACGGCGGAATCGAAGCTGGGGACTATTACGTTCATCTGACTTTCGTCACCGGTTACCAACTTGCGCCGGGCGAGACCAACGACAAGCCCGTCACAGTGCAGGGCCAGGACAATGTCCAGGTAACCTTCCGCGTCGTGCAGGTCGGTCCCAGCCATTAGGGATCCTCGCGCGGTCGCGATCATCTAACAGCCTGACCCGCTCGCCAAGCGGAAATGGCAGAGCTAGCGGCTCTGTTCTGCTTGCCGCGCCCCGCGAAAAAAAAGACACCGCTCACCTAACCAAATCGGTAGTTCGGGTGTCTAAGCCTTCGCTGACACAAAACCTGCAGCGAACGTACTGGATCACTACGACGTCAACGTTCAACAAACGCTACGGCACGCACGTCCGTGCCGCCTTACGACCGTCATGGAGAAACGGTTCAATCGCGTAACGCGCGTCGTAACAATGCTCGTCCGTCTACATGAGGCGAGCGCAACCAGTCCGCATCCGCGGACGCACCATCGAGAAGGGGAGACTATGTACAATCGATTTATGTCTGCTGCTCGACCGGTTTCCGGTTTCCACCCACCCAATCCAAAGAGCACAATCGTCACACACTTTGTACGCAAGTGCGCATTTGTATTTGCAGCATTAGTAGGTGCAGCATCGTCAGCAATGGCACAAGCCGGCACGACAATCACCGGCACAGTGACGAGCGAGCAGGGCGCGCCACTTGTCGGCGCGACTGTTCTCATCCAAGGCACGACCATCGGCGCGCACACCGATGATGCTGGTCGCTATACTATAGTAGTTCCGAGCTCACGCGCTAACGGACAGACCGCGACGCTCGTTGCCCGAGTGATCGGCTACGCGGCGCGCACCGTTCCCGTGACGCTCACTCCCGGCGCAAGCATCACGCAGAACTTCGCGCTGGTCGCTAATCCTCTGAACCTGGACGTCGTAGTAGTTACAGGCGCCGGCACCTCGACCACTCGCGCGCGCCTTACGACGACGATCAACACGGTGGACAGCAGCTCCATCAACAAGGCCGCTAATCCGCAGAACGTCGTCTCGGCGCTCGCAGGTCAGGCGCCCAACGTCGAAGTGCGCACACAGTCAGGTGAGCCCGGCGCGTCGGCGTCGATCAAGATTCGCGGCGCCGCTTCACTGTCCGGCACCAATCAGCCTCTCTTCGTCGTCGACGGTCAGCCGATCGACAATCAGACGATCTCGACCCAGAGTATCGCCACGGGGTCCGGTACTTCGTCGGGCGCTGATGCCAGCACGGTCGCTCCAAACCGCGCTTCCGACATCAACCCCGCAGACATCGAGTCCGTCCAGATCCTGAAGAGTGCTGCCGCTGCGGCGATCTATGGCGCGCGGGCGGCAAATGGTGTCGTTCTCATCACGACCAAGTCGGGGACGCCTGGCGCTACTCGCTACACTCTTTCGTCGACCGAAACGTTCGACCGCGTCAGTGCACCAGACATCCTCCAGCACACCTTCGTGCAGGGAATCAACCAGCAGCCGGCGACATGCGGCGGCCCTGACTGCAGCGTGTCGCGTTACTCCTGGGGTCCGGCCGCAACACCCGGCACTCCGCTATTCAATCACGAGAACGAGTTGTTCGACACCGGCATCACGGCTGACAACAATCTCCAGGTGTCGGGTGGAAATGAGCGCACGACGTTCTATGCTTCTGGTGGGTTGATGGCGCAGAATGGATACCTCAAGGGTCCCAACAACAAGTACAACCGCGCGACGGTCAGACTCAAAGGCACGCAGCAGGTGAACTCCAAGCTCACCATCGGCGGAAACCTCAGCTACGTCGATACCCGCGGGAAGTTTGTCCAGAAGGGCTCGAACCTGTCCGGCGTGATGCTCGGCGCTTTGCGTACTCCGCCGAGCTTCAATAACGAAGACA
>CADDZN010000354.1 GCA_902812375.1 bacterium
ATTTCGCTACGAGGGCCACGGAGATATACCGAACCCTTCTCGTGGCGCTTTCGATGAGGCGCCGGTCGACGGTCCCGACGAGGCGCGCATCGGCCGTGAAGACCGGCCAGGCACGAATGTCGACGCGCTCGTCGCCGAGGACGAAGCGATGGACGTCGCGCGCGGCGAGAAGGTAAGATGCCCGATTGACGTGGACGGGTCGGGCCTGATCTTCACGTCCTGTCGCAACCTGGCGTTGAGGATTCCTCGCGACGAATCGCACCGCGGCATTTTTTCCAGCCATTGCAGCCCTCCGTTGAGTATCGAAAGCCGGACGGAGATTACCGGCTACAATCGGAAAGTGCGGCGGCGACCCCCTCTATTGAATATAGGTGGGCCCCCACCCAATTTCAAGGTTGTTTATCTGCCGGAGTCGACGCCGACTCATGCGATCGGTCTGTGCTCCTGAAAGTACTTCGGTACCGAATGATCTGCGCTTTCAACGCGCATCGGCACCCGGATTGCAACCCTTTCGAAGCAGAAGCTTTCTGGAACATGACCGCGGCCGCTTTGAAGGCACGGAACCACGAGGGTACGAGATTGCATCGCGCAGAATTCAGGCGATACCTGTTGAACGTGGTTCCGGAGGTTTCGAACGCCCCGCGACATGGTTGTGCGGCGCCAGTTGGAACCTCGCTGCTGTTGCTTTGCCTCGTTTTGCCGACCAGTAGAGCCGCCGCGCTTCCAGCAATAGGGGCTGCACGGTTGCATCAGTTGCGGCCGCAGGGTCGCGACCTCCGGCGTCTCAAGGCTGCCGGCGCCGATTCGTGGAAGGCCGCATCCCATGTGGCATTGATGTCTGTCACACGACGGCGCATTAAAAAAGCCTTGTCGCGTTCGCCGGTACCGATCCAGACCGAACAGTTCAGTAGTCGTGTGAATGGAGCTCTCGCGACTGCGACCAGACAAATACTTCGTCCGTTTGATTTCTCCAGGGCGAGGCTTCTCGCCCGCTGCCGAGGTAACCCTCCTCCGCTGAACGATCGGCGCGCGGCATCGTATCTCATTCGGCGGAGAGCGACTGCCACATGAACAACTCCCATCGAGCAATTTCGGGTCTGGTATTGGCCCTGAGTATCGCGGCTCCAGCACGGGTAAATGCGCAGAACAAGAAGTCCTGCCACATACTCTGCGCTCCCGCTTTCAGCATTTGGACCGAGCTACATCGCTCGCACGTTGCGGATCATCCGCGCGTGCAAAGCCTGACGACCGGCGCCATCACTCGCCTGCCGTCCAAGAACAATCTGATGCTGCTCTTCCTGACGTCGATCCCGACGCAGGTGCCGCGACTGTCGCTTCTCTTCGACGTCAGCTGGCTGCCAAATGCATCGACCCGGGTGAATCCATTTACGGACTACAGCGCGTCGGATGTCGGTGAGAACATTCGCGCAAACATGCCGGCAGTCGCGGGTGGTGCGAGCTACGCGGTAATCAAGACGGAGCAGACGCAGGGGTGGGTGGATCTGACGCCTTACGTGGCCGATCTGTTCAGCCCCGCTGCCCAGCCCGACGAGACGAGCGCGTACACCCACAAGCTCGACCTCGGAGCGACGAGCACAGTCGGTCTGTTCAACGCGCTGGCAAAAAAATCATGGCTTCATGGTGTGCGCCTGTCGGGAAATCTCGACTGGGTTGCAACCGGTCTGCCGAAACGTGGCGACGAGTTGCCGAAAGGCGAGCGCGTTTACCTCGATAGGGCGAAGGGAATCACTGCCTCGTTCGGGCTGGTTCTCCCCATCGCGCCCATCCCTTAACCGAGGCATCGGACACAACGAGAGAATGAGCGGAATGAGAAAGAGAATTTCGGCGAGGGAAGCGGCATCTATTGCTAATTCCGTCGTTTGACAACAACGCGCTCGAGATACGCGTCGAAAAACCCTAGCGGCTCGCGATCGGCTTTCTGCTACGCAGCGCAATTATTGCCATAGTAGATCCTGTCGCCTTCGGCGATCATCTGCGCATTGGATGTCAGCGGCGAGGAAGCCGGTTGGGTCCGAACGGTATGTAGTGGGTCAACCTGGTTAGTGCGGCTACGAAGGGCTGCTCGCTTGCCTTCACCGTTTCGCCGATGACTGGACCGGAAAAGGGCAGTCACAAATGGCATTCCTCATCGGTCTCACCGGTCTCTGAGACCATACCCATCGTCATGTAGAGTGGCCAGCAAGCGGCAACGCCGAGCTCGAAGTGACCCACTACCGAACGGTCGGATTGCTCGCGCTCACGCACTCCGCGATGTAGACTCAACCGGTCCATTTCCGCGGATTGGCGGTTGCTGAGAACGCGTCGTTTGCAGCGCATGCTGCCCGTCGTATGCTCCTTTTTCTTCGTGACCGTCTCGCGTGCCCAGCAGGCCGCTGATTCGCTCGCGCCGCCACAGGCAACCGACACCGCGGCACTCGTGGTTCAGCACCGCACGATCGTGGTGTTCCGATCTCCGCTCGGTGCCCTCTTGCCAACCGAGCGTGCGGCCGCGGCGGCGCGACGACTGGAGACCCTTTCGCAAACGGAATCGCCGGACGCCGTAGCGACCCGCAGTGTTCCGGAGGGCATCGTGATATCCGTCGGCGCGCAGCCTGTCTTCACCATCGCCCGCGCAGATATCGATACGCTCGCTGGAGCGACTCTCGAGGAAACCAGTCGCGAATCGACGAGACAGTTGGCGGCAGCGCTCCTGGCAAGCCGAGAGGAGAAGAGTCTGAGTCACATCCTGACCGCGACCGGACTCACGCTACTGGCAACGATCGTTTTTCTGATCGTGCTGCGGCTGCTTCGCGCCGGACGACGCTTTGCTTTGCGTCGCCTGCCAACCGCTCAGGAGCGACTCGCTGACATCGCGATAGCCGGCTTCACACTACTCAGTCGCGAGAACCTTCTTCTTTTCGTGCGCAGAGTGCTGGACCTGCTCGCCTGGGCGGCAGGATTGTTCATCGGCTATCTGTGGCTCGCCTTTGTCCTGACGCGGTTCGCCTACACCCGGCCCTGGGGCGAAGCGCTCGGCGCCTACCTGACCTCTACGATCGCGCGGCTCGCAGCAACGGGGATATCGGCGGTGCCGGCGCTATTCACCCTGGTTGTGATTTTCGTGGCGGTGCGCTGGATCGCTCGGGTTGTCTCTGCTTTCTTCGACGCCGTCGAAGCGGAATCTGTCGAAGTACCGTGGATTCACCCCGAGACCGCGAATCCAACAAAGCGCATCGTAGTCGCGCTCTTGTGGTTGTTCGCCATTGTGCTCGCGTATCCGTATATCCCCGGCGCGGGCACCGATGTCTTCAAGGGCGTAAGTGTATTTGCCGGGTTGGTGCTGTCGCTCGGCTCGTCCGGAGTGATGAACCAGGCGATGAGTGGACTCGTGCTCATGTACGCGCGCGCGCTCAAGATCGGCGACGACGTCAGGGTGGG
>CADDZN010000355.1 GCA_902812375.1 bacterium
TCATCCCGCATCCCGCATCCCGCATCCCGCTATTCGTATCGCAGCGATTGGATCGGATCCAGACCCGCCGCTCTCCGCGCTGGCCACACACCGAAAAGAACTCCTACGAAGCCCGAGAAAAAGAACGCGAGCAGAATCGATGATGGCGCCACCGATGTGTTGAAGTTGCCGAACTTCGCCAGTGCCGCCGCGCCGAGCCACCCGAAGAGAATTCCACCAACGCCGCCCAGCAGGCAGAGCACCACGGCCTCGATCAGAAACTGCAGCAGGATGTTCTTGGGCGTCGCTCCCAGCGCTTTCCTCACGCCGATCTCGCGCGTTCTCTCGGTCACCGATACGAGCATGATATTCATGATGCCGATGCCTCCCACCAGGAGGCTAACCGCGGCAATTCCCGAGAGGAGAAAAGTAAAGACCTGAGTCGTTTCTCCGAGCGTGTTGAGGAAGTCGGCTTGATTTCGGATCTGGAAATCGTCGGGGATGCCCACCCGCAGGCGATGCTCACGCCGGAGCGTCCGCTGAATCTCGGCCATCGCCGTCGGAATCTCAGCCTCCGATGCGGCCAGCACACCGATCTGCCTCAATCGATCACTTCCAAAGACGCGGAACTGCGCCGTCGTAAGTGGTATCAACACCTGGTCGTCCGGATTGCCAAATCCACCCGCGTTGCCTTTGCTCGCCAGAACGCCGATCACCTCGAACAGAAATCCGCCAATACGCACGTTCTGGCCGACGAGAGTCTGCGGAGCGACGCCGAGCTCGTCGGGGACCGCCGCCCCAAGGACCGCAACTCGTCTGCTAGCGCGGTCGTCACCCTCGGTGAACATCTTCCCGTACTCGATCGAGTACTTCCTGACCTCGAGGTAGTTCGGAGTAGTTCCGAGAACCGACGTATTTGTATTGGTGTTCAGGTACTGCACCTGAAGCTGCTTCTGCATTTCGGGCTCGACAGCGGCGATAGCTGGACCCGCCGAATCGAGCGCTCTAGCATCGGCAACCTTCATCGGCGCGCGATCGTTTCCCGATGATACTCCGCCTGGAGCGAAAATCTGGCCGGGGAAGACGGTCAGAAGCGTCGTACCGAGCGCGGCAATGCGCGCATTCACGGACTGCTGTGCGCCGCGCCCGAGTGCGACGACGGCTATCACCGCGCCGACGCCGATCACTACTCCAAGCATCGTAAGAAATGAGCGCAGTTTGTTGGCGCGCAGAGCGCCGAGCGCTACACCAATAGTTTCGCCAAGCAACATTTTTCTATCCCCACTCCAGAGTGCCGCGGATCAACCGCCGCCACCTCGACCGCCTCGACCGCCGCCACCACCGCCTCCTGCACCGGGAGCAGGAGTCGTTTGTTGCTGGAGGCCGCCACCGGCGCCCGCTCTGACCCGCGACTGAACCTGCTCGCGCTGTGCCTGTAACACTGCCGCCCCAAGCAGGGCGACCTGCTCGCCCTCGGTTACCCCGCTGAGAATTTCAGTGTAATCGAAATCGCTTATTCCAACACGCACCGGACGCGGACTGTATTTGTCGCCCTTTTTCACGAACACCACCATAGGCCCACCCACAGTACCTCCGAACGCGCCTATACCCGCCTGAGCCGCGGCAGCCGCGCCTCCTGCACCGCCGCCGCCCTGAAACCCGCCAGCGCCTCCACCCTGTCGCCCGAATCGCCCGCGTGCGGTCGATGATGCAGTGCTCGACGCAGCGCCTCCGAAACGCCGCCGCGCCGAGGAGTCACCGCCGAACTGACGCGCGCGCCGCGCACTGGTGTCAGCGCCGGGCGCAGTGGATGACGCAGCGCCCCGCTGCGCACCGCCCCGGCCCTGTCTGAGCGCAGCGAATACCGCTCTGATCGAATCCGGACTCACGCCAAGCACCGGCGCCACTACGTTTGCGTCGCGCGCGCTTCTCACCGCATCGCTCGGCACCGCAAGAACGTTATCATGACGCGCGACTTCCATTATCACCTGACCGTTCATCCCGGGTTTGAGCGCACCATCAAAGTTCTCGAGACTCACGAGCACCGGAAACATCGTCACGCTCGACTGCACCACTGCCTCCGGCTCTACTTGTTCGACCAATCCAAAAAACCTTCTGTTCGGAAATGCATCGACCGTCACCGTCGCCGCCTGGCCAGCTTTCACGTTGCCGATGTCGGTTTCGTTCACGAATGCGCGCATTCGAACCTTGCTCAGGTCCGCCATCTTGAGAATGGTCGTGCCACCGCTCGCCGACGACGTCGCCGAAGTAATGACCATTCCTTCCGACACGGGCTTCTCGATGATCGTCCCATTGGTCGGAGCGCGAACCGTAGCGTCCTCGAGCCGCACCCGTGCGATCGAGAGATTCGTCTGGGCTTTGATCAGGTTGGAGTTCGCGTTCGCGTAATCGAGATTCGCCGCATCCATCTCCTGCGCCGTGATGATCTTTTCCTTGTACAGCTCGGCAGAGCGGTTCCTCTGCGCCAGAGCGGTCGCCCTTTGCACAGTCGCGGCGGAGACATCCGCTGCCGCCTGGTTGTACTGATTCTGCACGTCGCGGGGATCTATCTGCACCAGGAGATCACCCGCCTTTACGTTCGCCCCAATATCGACGGGCATGCGAGTGATCGTACCGGACGCCTTCGATTTCACTTCGACGATGTTCACCGGCTCGACTGTCCCATTCGCCTGCACGCTCAGGAGAATCGTTCGCCGTTCGACCGGAGCCGTCTCGATCGCGATAGCCGTATCCGTTTTCTTCTTGCACCCGACGACTGCTACGACAGCGAGCGACAAGAGCGTGGCTCTCCTCGTTATCCAGCGCGAATAAAACAGTGATGCATTCTTTATGTCTTTCATTTGATTGCTGGAGGAGTCAAAGCGCATCACTGGAGATTGCGGCCAATCAGTGCCTCGAGCTGCGCGCGCGCAATTCGATAGTCGTAGCGCGCCTGAATCAACGCCTGCTCGGCCTGGGCTAGCGCTGCCTGCGAGGTGATGAGATCGAGCAGCGTAGAAGCTCCGATGTTGTACCGCTGCTGTTGTACGCGTACATCTTCCTGCGCGGCAGCGACCGACGCGGTCTGGATGGCTACCCTCTGCGACGCGCCGCGCAAGGCTCCAATGTTCTGAGTCAGCGACTGCTGCGCGCCGAGCTGCGCATCGCGCAACGCGACCTCCGCATTCGTCTCAGCGACTTTCGCGCGCACAACCTGCTCTTCCCGCTGGAAATTGTTGAACAGCGGGTACGACAGCGAAAAGGAGAGTCGTCCGTTGTAGTTGTAAGCGCCACTCCCAATGCCGAAAGTGTTGGTCCCGCTGCCACTTCTCGAGTAGCTCGCGCCCAGAGACGGCAGATAGGTCGCCTTCGAGGCCTTCCGCGATTCCTGCGCGGCATCGAGCGCAGCCTGCGCCTGCTCGACCGCGGGACCGTGG
>CADDZN010000356.1 GCA_902812375.1 bacterium
GATCTTTCGGGCACACCGGATTTACGGGGACGAGTATCTGGATCGATCCCGAGCGCGGGTTATTCGTGGTGATTCTTACGAATCGTGTCGATCCCACGCGCGCCAATCTTCGCCACGAAGCGCTGCGGCGAGATATCGCGGATGCCGTGCAAATGGCGATTCTGGATGCGCCGCTTGTGGAGTGGCGGTAGGTAATCCAGAGGCGGCAGGACAAACGGAGCGAAGGCGACATCGGGCGTGCCAGGGTGATAGCTAATTAGCTGTCATGATGGATGCGTCAGGGGCCTGATCCGAGTCAACTGCTCACCGAAGCCAGGCTTCGATCCGGTCTCTCCCAGCGGGAACTGGCCAGGAGGGCCCGCACCGTTCAATCGGTCGTCGCGCGCATTGAGCTCGGACAGACAAGTCCGTCCTGGAGTACACTCCTGCGCCTTTTGAAGGCGGCGGGCCGACGCGGACATCACCCCAGCGTCGGACAAAAAGAATCTCGAGCGACTCGCCGCGGCCTTGAGAAAGCTCGACGCCAAGGTTTACACGGAATCCGTAGCGGAAGGTCTTCCCTTCGATTGCTCAGCGCCGGCGTTAGCTCGCGCATCGATGTGGAATCTCGTCACAAATGCCGGACGGCTCGGCATCGCTTTCAGTCCCGCGGGCACAACTGGTTACGCTGATCTTGCGAACGACGCCGAAAAGTTCGAGGCGTTCGGTGTTCGGTTTCTGGTGGCCTCGCTCGATGACATCATCCGCTCGAAGCAGGCTGCGGGTCGTCCCAAAGATGAAGATGACGTGCTGATACTCCGCGCGTTGAAACGCCGGCTGGCATGAGATGAGTGCGGCACAACCGCAAAGAAAAAGCGCCGGCTCCATCGGGAGCCGGCGCTTTTTCATATGTCGATCCGACAGCACTAAGCGTGTCTGCCAACCGTAGCAGGACGGCCTGGCGTAGCAGGACGCATCCCGACTCCAGGCGGATTCACCGGACGGTGAGCGATACCACCCGCTTTATTCGCCGTCGCCGGACGGTGCTCGCTTGCGGTCGCGTTCACATCGGCGGTGAGCTGTTTATCCGTCGCATGCTGTGCCAGTCTTGCGCTCACCTTGGCGAGCGCAGCGTCCGACTTCATGCCACGGTCCATCAGAGTTCCGATTACATACATTGGAACCGCGAGTGACCGTCCAGATGGCGCCGATTTCGCGAGCTCGCTCACCTTTGCGCCATCAACGCCACGATCTAGCAGTGCCGATCCAGCGACGACCTCGTCGCTCGACGGCTTGTGCCCGCTCTTCTCGAGCGCGCCCTTTGCCTGCTTCATGTCAGCGGCGCTGCGGTCAACCGACTTCTGAATGTCGGCGGGCTTGGCACCCTTACGCGAAAGTCTGAGCGCCTGCTGCTCGAGCGCAGCCGCGGGAAGCGAATGCGCGCGGGCATCCGCGATCGTCGCGAGCACGTGGTCGGCAACCGATGCCGGAAGCACCTCGCGCAACTGTGCCGAGGGATCGTGAGCCTTCTGAGCGGATGCGACGCTAGCGAAGAGCAGCGTCGCCGCTATGAATAAGCGCTTCATCAGGGTTACTCCTATGTGGGAATTTGGGGCTAAAAAGCTCCCGTTTATTAGACTGCGCCCACAACCCCGCAGGTCACTTGCTCTGCGCCGACGGGCGACGCGCCCAAGAGGAATGCGCCAACCAGGATGAGTCGGCGCAGTGGCACTCTAATCTCCCTTGCTGCCGCTAATCAGCTCGTTCACTGCGGCCGGATCCGACCGTGCGCGCGCGCAATAGCGTCCAGTGAGTCGTAAACCGCGCGCTTTACCATCGCACGCGGCGCGATCTCCGGTCCGATCTCGAGCAGCGCATCTGTGGCCGAGTTGTAGCGCGGCCAGCGCGGCCACTTGCCGGCTGTCGGTGGTCCGTTCGGATCACCACTCGTAGCGAATGCCACCCAGTAATCGCTCATCGCCTCCGCTACCGTCGAATCGTACGGGGCAGACCCCGCGCTCGCCTGCAGTGGATGGGGACGGCCGAAGACGAACGTGATCTCGGCGCTGTGGTACGCGCCGCGGGCGCGATTTGCGCTGTCCTCACCGACGCGTGAGAACATGTACAGGTAGGTTGGCGCTCCGCGTGCTGAGATTAGACGCGCGAAGGTGCGTGTCGGTGCGCCCATCCATTCGTCGCCTTCGTCGCGATTGCTTCCGGCGATAACGGGGACGATGTTCGCGTTGCCGCGTAGCAACGCGGAATCGACGGGATGCGGTAGAACCCATCCGTCGACGACCGGCCAGAACCTCGGTCCTCCGGGTGGTTTGGAGAGCGAGGCGGCGAGAAGAGTGTCGGCATTGATCGCGCGAAGCTGTCGCGCGGCTGCCGCACCGGATCCTGGAACGCCCACCGATTCCGCGTATCTCAGCGCGACTTGTTCCGCGGTGTCTCTCGGAACGATGCCAACACCGACACCCGTTCCACTCTCGAGAATGGCGCGCTGAAACAGTCCCGCGGCCAGCGGTGATGCTATGAGTGAACCGACACTCATGCCACCCGCTGACTCACCGAAGATCGTCACGCGCGATGGGTCACCACCGAAGCGGGCGATGTTGCGCTTTACCCATTTCAGCGCTTCGATCTGATCGAGAAGTCCATAATTACCGGCCGCGTGATGCGGCGATTCCGCAGCGAGTGCGGGGTGCGCGAGAAAGCCGAACGGGCCGAGCCGATAATTGAGCGTGACGACTACCGCGCCTTTCTTCGCGAGCGGTGCGCCGTTGTGACGTTCCTCGCCGCCGAAACCGGCCCAGAATCCCCCGCCATGTATCCACACCAGCACTGGCCGCTTTGCCGAGCGTCGGTCAAGTGAATTCGTATAGACGTTGAGATAAAGACAATCCTCAGACACCCCAGCGGTGAACGGATCGATGTCAGAGTACGGTTGATGCTGAACGCAGTTGTGGCCGAGTTGAGTTGCTGGGCGAACACCTGCCCAGTGCTTTGCGGGCTGCGGCGGTCGCCAGCGAAGCGAGCCAACTGGCGGCGCGGCGTAGGGGATTCCGCGGAAGACCATCACTCCCGTTGCTGAATCGACAGCTCCTTCGAGCGTGCCGGTGTCGATCGTCACGCGTGGTGCTGCAATGTGTCGCGCACCAATGAGCGCCGCGAACGCTGTGGCGCCGAGAAGGCTGAGCCGTAAGGTTGGTGTAATCATGATTGCCAACGATGCGGGCGATGCCGGGTAAGTACAAGGTCAAAATATGACTACCGGCGGCTGGCTAACTACAAGGTCAAAATATGACTACCGGCCGGGGGCTCACGGCGTGCCGGCCCAGGGCCGCGCGCGGGCTCTCCCTCGGT
>CADDZN010000357.1 GCA_902812375.1 bacterium
CACTTCCGTCGCCGCGGCCGAGAGATGCTCGCACCGGCCAACGACAGCGCGGCGACGGAAGTGCGCGCAGTTAGAGACCTGTGGGGAAAGAGGGTGAGGGGTGTCCTCACAGGCGCTTCTCAAAGCGAGCGCGTGGAGGAGACCCGTGAGTGAGCGGAGCGAACGAACGCACTTAGGGGCTCCGGGTGCCCGCTAAGCGCAAGCGTGCGGGCAGGGCAGGGCAGCGAGCGTTGTCGACGAGAGGACGCCCCTCACCCGACTGACCGGCAACAGAACCCAAAAAGCGCGCGCTACTTTTTTACCGCGACGCTAGTAGAAACGGAACCAGCAGCAGGCCGCGCCACGACAGCAGGATTCCCGTCAGAGATGTATGCGTTGCCAGTCCGCTCGAGAGAATTGATCGTGTTCTCGATCGCATTGCCGATGACCTGAATCCTCGGCGTCATTCCAGGATTGAACGCAGGGTCGTACGGACTCCGCATCGGTCCACCCGCAACTTCGAACACGACCGGCCAATTGTAGGTGACGGTCTTACCGGTCTTGGGATCAGTCCACGACCCGTGACTTGCCAGCGCGCGGTTCTTCGGCCACAAACCCTGCGGCAATGCCATCGATCTCACTCTGTAGCCCGGCACCGCCGAGTCGATCGCCAGCAGGTTACGCGCGATCTGCTCCTGCACGAACGCGTCGGGATACTTGCTCAACTGTGCGTGCCACAGAGTGTGATCGCAGAGCTCGAATCCGTTGTCGGCGAGCCATTTTACTTTCTGGAATCTCCAGTTCGAGAGCTGACCCTGGATGCCGCGGTCGCCGAAGAAGTTGTGACCTGCCTGCGCGCCCGAGAGCAGACAGAACACCGCTTTGTTGTTCCACTCGGGATGCGTCTTCCTGAAATCGAGCCAGATTCCGATCCCGCTGGTCGGATCGATCTCCAGCTTTCCGTTGTTATTTATATAACGGAACTGCTCCGGCGAAGCGTCGTCGAATGTGAATACAACGGGCGACAATCCCTTGGGCAGATTGAGATTCTTGTCGAGGACATCCGACATGTTCACCGGACGATATCCGCGATCATACAGCAGCTCGAGATCTTTCCGGAACTGACCACGCTCGCGCGCATAATCGCCGTTGTGGTCCGTGATCAGGTGATACTCCAGCACCATTATCCGTCCCATCTCGTTCGGGACTCGACTGGGGTTGGGCTTCCCGGGCCACGCCGTGCGCGAGCTCGCCGAGGCGGACCCCGATGCGCTACCGTTCCCCACGCCACCCGCGAGCGTGGCGGCGGTACCCGAAGCACTCTGGTTGGTCGCACTGCCCGAATTCGTGGCGTAACTCGTGCCCGAGGGCTCCGTAGTGGAATTTGGACCCGATAGCGCGCCAGTGGTGTTTGATTGTTGATCGGAGCCCGTTACCGCGGTCCCGTTGGAAGTGCTCGACGAAGTAGTCGAAGTCGAGGCCGACTTTGTGCCGCTATTGCACGCGAGACCGAGGAAGATAACTGATACTGCGAGGGGCCGGTACATTTTTCCCACTATGTTGAAATTGAAGGGTAGGCAGAGTCTGATCCTGCATAGCCTACTCGCAATATGCATTCTAGGCGTCATTTTCACCGATGTCTGGCTGGGCACATGTGGTTTCGATGGTTGCCCGAGCTCCCGTGAAATCCAGAACTTTCAGCCCGATCAGGGCGGCAGGATCCTCGACCGCTACAACCGGCTCATGGGACGCCTCGAGATCGTCCGCCGCGTCAATGTCCCGCTCAAGATCGTGCCGGAATTCGTCCAGCAGGCGTTCATCGCCACCGAGGACAAGCGCTTCTACCACCACGGCGCAATCGACTGGCGCGGATTCTTCCGTGCCCTCGTCACCAACGTGAAGGCCATGCACACCCGCGAGGGTTTCAGCACGATCACAATGCAGGTCGCGCGCAATACGTTCGCGGTTCGTCGATACCCCGCGCGATCGCTCCGGCAAAAGCTCATCGAGCTCAGGCTCGCTCGCCTCATCGAGCATTCGCTGACCAAGCAGCAAATCCTCGAGCTCTACTTCAATGTCATCTACATGGGCAACGGCGTCTACGGTGTCGAGGCAGCAAGTAGAGACCTCTTCGGCAAGAGCGTCAACAAGCTCGATATTACCCAGGCCGCGATGCTCGCCGCACTTCCCAAAGCGCCCTCGAGCTACACACCGCGCCGACATCCCGACCGCGCCCTCTCCCGTCGCAACCTCGTGCTCGGTCTCATGGTTGATCAGGGGTACATCTCCGCCAACCGACTGCCGGGTCTCAAGGCGCAGCGCCTGACGATCGCGAAAGACGAGTGGCGCCCAAGCGATCCCAATGATTCGTACGCGCTCGATGCGGTGCGCGCCATTGTCGATTCAATCATCCAGGGCGGCACCAACGACATCATCGATCTCACCGTTCGCACGACTCTCGACCGGAACGCGCAGATCGCCGCAGATCGCGCCGTGCGTCGCCGAGCGGCGGCGATCCAGTCGGAGGCGGGGCGTCGCGCAGTGGTGCAGGGAGCAATGGTCGCGATCGATCCGCGCAATGGAGACATTCGCGCGATGAGCGGCGGCCGCCAATACGAGCGCGGCTCCTTCAATCGCGCGCTGCTCGCGCATCGTCAGCCCGGCTCGGCGTTCAAACCTTTCGTGTACGCGGCGGCGATGGCGGCGGGATACACGCCGTCGTCCGAGGTTGACGACGATCCGATCGACGTAATTCAAGGGCGAAATGTCTGGTCACCAGCGAACTACAACAACGAGTACGCCGGCCGAATCACTTTCCGCAAGGCGCTGATCAATTCCGCGAATGCCGCGACTGTGCGCGTGAGCCAGGCGGTTGGAATCCCGCGCGTTATCGACGTCGCACACCGTAACGGAATCACCAGCCAAATTCCCGATCTTCCTTCCATCGCACTCGGCTCCATCGAGGTCACGCCACTGGAGCTGGTCACGGCGTACGCGCCCTTCGCAAACGGCGGATTTCGCGTGAAGCCACGGTTGGTCAGGAGCGTCGAGACCTCGGACGGGACGCAGATCTGGGCGCAGGAGGAGGGTAGGGGCACGCGGGTGATGACGCCCGAGGATGCGTATCAGGTGACATCTATGCTGCAATCGGTGGTCGATTACGGCACCGGGAAGACCATCCGCGACATGGGAGTGCGCGGACTCGTCGCAGGAAAAACGGGAACGACCAACAGCGGCACCGACGTCTGGTTCGTCGGCTACACGCCGACGGTCGTTGCCGGATTCTGGTTCGGATTCGACAACCCCGCGCCAATCAGCAGCGATGCATCAGGCGGAAGA
>CADDZN010000358.1 GCA_902812375.1 bacterium
GAAAAGGGCGGAGTGGATCAGAGTGGCGCCTAAAAATTCTCTCGCCAAGGCTCCCTTCCTCTTTGTTATTTGGATTGAGATGTCTATGTGGCGGGCCACTGGGAGCGCCTCCGCCCTTTTTCCGCTTCTTCCGCCGCATCCGCGTAGTTCAACCCTCGAACCTTTTCGCCATTCGAAGCACCTCGGAGCCAGTCCGATCAGAAGTCTCCAGTGTTAGTAGCCAGGTGTAGAATATCGAGATCCTTACCTCGAGCTCGTGGTGACCGAAGCGAGATGCGTCGAGAACCAGTCACGTGCTAGGTCAGCGACTTTCTCGAGAGCGCCGGGCTCTTCGAACAAGTGCGTTGCTCCCGGCACTATCTCGAGCCGAACCTCGGCTCTCATTCGCTGCCGCGCCTGTTCGTTGAGATCGATCACGATTTGGTCGCGTCCGCCAACGATCAGAAGAGTCGGGGCCTGCACACGCGGTAGTGCCCGGTCCGCGAGGTCTGGCCGGCCTCCGCGTGAAACGACTGCGGTTACGCGTTCCGGACGTTCCGCCGCCGCGACCAGCGCCGCTCCTCCCCCAGTGCTCGCGCCGAACAAGCCGATCGGCAAGTTATGAGTGTCCGGCTGCTGCGATAGCCAATCGATAGTGGCCACGAGACGATCGGCGAGCATCTGGATGTCGAAGCGGTGTTGTCGCGTGATTTCGTCGACCCGTTCCTCTTCGGGTGACAGGAGATCGATAAGCAGAGTCGCGAGGCCCGCATCACGCAGAATTCGAGCGACGTAACGGTTTCGGTGACTGAATCGACTGCTTCCGCTCCCGTGCGCAAAGAGGACTACACCGGCGGCTCTGTCGGGGACGCCCAATGTCCCCTGGAGCACGACTTCGCCAGCCGGCACTGATACAGTCCGCTCCAGCAGGTCATCATCATACGGATCCATATGTCATCTCCCAGGCATCAACGTGACAGCTCAGGCTGAGCCGGCAAAAGAACGTTCGCTGGCGGCAAGCGACTGATCCAGCAGTCGATGCACATCCTCGTCCGTCGTTTGTGAAAAATCCTCGTACCAGAGGCTCACAGCGCGGAAGGGCTCGGGCGTGGCGGCACAGACAACTTCGTCGGCGATGTCGCGAAACGCGTCACACGTCTCTGGTGCCGCGACTGGAACTGCAACCACGACCCGCGCTGGCCCTTCCTGCCTCAGCGCAGTGACGGCAGCGCGCATCGTCGACCCTGTCGCCAGCCCGTCATCGACGAGTATCACAGTTTTTCCGCTCAGGTCAGGAAAAGGTCTGTCGCCGCGATATAGCCGTTCGCGACGCTCCAGCTCCCTTGACTCCGCATCGGTGATGCGTTCGAGATCCTCCGCGCTCACTCCCGCAACACGAATGAGATCTTCATCGAGAATGCGAACGCCTCCACTCGCGAGCGCGCCAATCGCCAACTCCTCCTGCCACGGTAGTCCGAGCTTGCGGACCACGAACACATCTAGTGGAACGCCCAGCTCGCGCGAAACCTCGAATCCAACCGGGACACCGCCACGCGGCAGCGCCAACACGATGACATCGCGCCGGCCGCCATACTGCCTGAGTCTCTCGGCGAGACGGCGTCCCGCGTCAATCCTGTTGCGAAAACGTTGAATCAAAATTTCCCCCTGTTGCGCGCTAGGGCTAGAACGCAGCAAGCGACGCGCCAATCAGAGGAGGTCCGGAGGAAGCAATCGCGCCTTTCAGGTGCACCCGCATACCATTTGCAATCGCGAGCAGCATACGAGCATCACGGATGCGAAGCCGAGGAGGTACGAGATGGAGACGGACAGCAGAGGTAGCGTTCTACCGTTGGTCGGCGCGGTGGGGATCGGCGCCGCTCTGGCATACCTGCTCGACCCCGATCGCGGAGAGAGACGCCGACATCTTCTCGCTGACAAGATAATCCATACCGGCAGAGTCGCCGGGGAAGCTGTCGGTGTTACGAGCCGAGATTTGGTGAATCGCTCGCGCGGTATCGCAGCCGCGACTCGCGGACGTTTCGCCGCGGATGACAGCGATGACGTAGTGATCACTGACCGCATTCGAGCACAACTTGGCCGCCTCGTTTCTCACCCTGGGGCGATAGAAGTCCAGGTGCAGAACGGGCGGGCCGTATTGAGTGGCCCTGTCCTGACTGCGGAAGCAGACCGACTTGTGAATGGGGTCAGGAAAGTTCGCGGCGTCACGGACGTGGAGAACCGGTTGGAGAAGCACGATACAGCGGATGACGTCCCAGGATTGCAGGGTAGCCCACGTTTACCCGCCACGAAGTTCGAGTTGCTGCAGGAGAACTGGACACCGGCAACCCGGCTCGCCACGACCGTGGTCGGAGGAGCGCTTGCCACACTAGCCTTGGGACGCGGAGATCGGAACAACGTTCTCGGGCGCATGGTGGGTCTGGCCGGCATCGCCCTCTTCGTGCGCGGCGCCACGAACAAACCCTTCGGCCAGCTCCTCGGCGTCGGAGCCGGTCGGCGCGCAATCACAATTCAGAAGAGCATCAACATTGCCGCGTCCATGGACGAGGTATTTGCTTCACTTACTGACTGGGAACGCTGGCCGGAATGGATGTCCCACGTCCGTGAGGTTACGGTGAGCGGCGAACGTGACACCGAGGGCGAGCTCACGCACTGGGTCGTTGATGGGCCGGCGGGCACTACCGTTTCGTGGGACTCGATCATCACCCGATTCGTCCCGCAGGAGCTCGTTGCGTGGAAGACCGTCGAAGGCTCGCCAATCGCTCACGCCGGAATAATGCGATTTTCGAGAAATGATGACGGCTCGACTCGCGTCGACATCCAGATGTCGTACAATCCAATACTGGGCGCGGCCGGACACGCCGTGGCACTGGCGTTTGGACGCGATCCAAAGCAGCAACTGGACGACGATCTGGCGAGGCTCAAGACTGCGATCGAGACAGGAACGCCGCCGCACGATGCCGCAGCACGGTCGAGCCGCCGAGGTACACTGTCATCTGGCACGTCGAGAGGGGTAGAGGCCGAGAGCAGCAGCGCGTCTGGTATCTGACATCTGGGTACTTCTCGTATTTGAGATCTGCGTACTTCTCGGGTTTTAAAGCAACTGAACGGGCGAGAGCTCCAAGTCGGTTAGATGTCAGTTTGTCAGGGTACGACGTCGGGACTCTACTATTGGCATTCGTAGCACACGCAGTTGCTACAGCGCCAGAGGGGTAAGTCCGGGAGTCGTGACCTAACAACTCCTCCCGCTTCCCGCATCCCGCATCCCGCTTCGTGGAGCTCTCGCCCGTTCAGTTGCTTTAAAACCCGAGAAGTACGC
>CADDZN010000359.1 GCA_902812375.1 bacterium
GATATCGACTGCGCGATCCATCAGTGATGACATCTCCGAGAGCGGGACCATATTGGGTCCGTCGCTCGGTGCACAGTCGGGATCGGGATGCGTCTCGAGAAAGAGTCCCTGTGCGCCCGCCGCAATCGCCGAGAGCGCCAGAACCGGCACGAACTCACGCGCGCCGCCGCTCGCGCCTTCCGGACCCTGCCCGGGCTTCTGAACGCTGTGCGTCGCGTCGAAGATCACTGGTGTTCCGCATGCTTCGCGCAATCGAGTGAACGACCGCATGTCGACTACCAGATCCCCGTAGCCAAAGAAGGTTCCACGCTCCGTGACGGCGATGTCGCGCGAACGCCCATTAGAGTTCTCGGCCCCGCGTATTTTTTGGACTGCGCCGCGCATTCCTTCCGGCTGGAGCCACTGTCCCTTTTTCACGTTGACAGGCTTGCCGGTCGATCCCGCGGCTTCCAGAAGATCAGTCTGTCGACACAGGAAAGCAGGAATCTGCAGAACGTCGACGACGTCGGCCGCCGGCGCGCATTGATCCGGCGCGTGTACATCGGTGAGCACCGGCAAACCTGTCGCAGTGCGCACGCGTTCGAGCGCTGCGAGGCCCGCTTCGATACCGGGCCCACGCGCCGCGTTGCGGTTGGACCGATTCGCCTTGTCGAAGCTCGCCTTGTAGATGATTCCACCCGGAATCTTCTCCGCGATCCTCGCCAAGGTGTCAGCGACGCGAAGGTTCAGCTCGTCGCTTTCCAGCACGCACGGCCCCGCGATCAGGAAAAGTTTGTGGGCCGGAAATAATTCTGCCACGCTATTCTGCCGTCTCTACCGGGGCGCGCTTCCGGCTACCTCGCGCCGGCGACTTCGCCTGCACCGCAGCGCCGATGAAGCTCGCAAAAAGAGGATGGGGACGTGTCGGTCGCGACTGAAGCTCGGGATGGAACTGGCACCCGATATACCAGGGATGCGTTTGCAGCTCGACGATCTCCACGAGCGACCCGTCAGGGGACAACCCACTGAGATTAAGTCCGTGCTCGACGAATTGATCGCGGTACTTGTTATTCACCTCGTAACGATGCCGATGTCGCTCACTCACCTGCGGGACGCCATAAATCGACGCGGCCTGCGTACCAGGCCCAAGCCGGCACGGGTATGCGCCGAGTCGCATCGTCCCACCCATGTCGGTGACGTGCTGCTGGCCCTCCATCAGCGAGATCACAGCATTGGCGCACTCGGGGGCAAACTCGCTCGAGTGACTGTCGGACAATCCCATCACGTTGCGCGCGAACTCGATGATCGCCGTCTGCATGCCGAGACAAATCCCGAAGAATGGCAGCCCGGATTCCCTGGCGTAGCGAATCGCCTCCAACATTCCTTCGACGCCGCGCACACCGAATCCACCCGGCACGAGCACCCCATGGAATTCGCCGAGTAACTCGCGCGTTTTCTCGCGACTGATGAAGAGATCACTAGCCAGCCAGGAGACCTCGACGCCGACGTCGTTCGCGATTCCTCCATGAATCAGCGCTTCCTGCACGCTCTTGTAGCTGTCGATGAGGCCGGTGTACTTGCCGATCACGGCGATCTTTACTCGTCCGTGCGGATGCAGAACACGCTCGACCATCTGCCGCCACCTCGAGAGATCGGGCGCCCGCCTGCCGAGCAGGGCGAGTTTGTGCATCGCCCGCTCATCCAATCCCTGCTCGTGGAAGAGCAACGGGATTTGATAGATGGTGGGAACGTCCCTGCTCTCGATGACGGCGCCGAACTCGACGTTGCAGAAGAGTGCGATCTTGCGCTTCACCTCTTCGGAAAGCGCTCGCTCAGTTCTGCAGATCAGTATGTCGGGCTGGATTCCGATCTCCATCAACTCGCGCACCGAGTGCTGAGTCGGCTTCGTTTTGACTTCGCCCGCAGCGGCGATGAACGGTACCAGAGTCAGGTGAATGAAGATCGCATTCTCGCGACCGATCTCGTGGCGGAATTGGCGAATTGCTTCAAGAAACGGGAGCGACTCGATGTCGCCGACAGTTCCCCCAATCTCGACGATTACGACGTCACTTTCAGGAGCAAGGCGCTTCATTGCGGCCTTGATCTCGTCCGTAACGTGCGGAATAACCTGGACCGTGGATCCGAGGTATTCGCCGCGCCTCTCTTTGGTGATTACGCTCAGATAAATGCGGCCCGTCGTGATGTTGTTCGCCTGGGCGAGCGAACGATCGATGAATCGCTCGTAGTGTCCGAGATCGAGGTCGGTTTCCGCGCCATCGTCCGTGACGAAGACCTCGCCATGCTGAAATGGCGACATCGTACCCGGGTCTACGTTGAGGTAGGGATCGAACTTCATGATCGTCACTCGCATTCCGCGCTCGACCAGAAGTCGTCCAAGCGAAGCGGCCGCGATCCCCTTCCCGAGCGAGGATACGACGCCGCCCGTGACGAAGATGTAGCGCGTCTGTTGACTCCCACTACCAGACATTGACTGCTCCCTTCATAAAGGCATCCCAACGCACATTGGCGCGGGCAAGATCTTCTTCCGTGTCGATTCCACTGGCCGGCGCTTCGCTCGTTACCGCTACTCCAATTGGCAATCCGGCTGCCAACGGGCGAAGCTGCTCAAGGCGCTCGATTTCCTCGAGCGGATGCGACGGCAGTGACACCCAGCGTTCCAGGGCGTCCCGCGAATAAGCGTACACCCCAATGTGCTGCAAGGTGCGGTCTGCAAGTTTCCGCGCGTCTGGCTTGTCCCGGAGAAACGGGATTGGCGCTCGCGAGAAATACATCGCTCGGCCGTCGTCATCCACGACAACTTTCACCAGACTGGGCGTTTCGAGAATCTCGACACCAGCATGAGAGGCCGCCGTTCCAAGCGGAAATTTTCCAGTTGAGACGAGCTCGGTGGCGCCGCTCACTGCTTCTTTGCCAATAAAGGGCTCGTCGCCCTGGACATTCACTATTGTCTGGTAGTCGCGAAAGCGTGGCTGGGAAGCGACCTCGGCCACTCGCTCGGTTCCAGATGAGTGGGTCGCACTAGTCATGACGCAGTCGGCCCCGGCATCGCGCGCGGCGGACGCTACGCTTTCGTCATCCGTAGCGACGACGACGGCGTCAGCGACCTTCATTTGTGAGATTCGTTGCCAGACCCGGACGATGAGGGGAAGTCCGGAGAGAAGACGGAGGGGCTTTCGGGGGAGGCGCATGGCGCCGAGGCGCGCCGGAATGACTACTAGCGTCCTCATCACCCGCTCATTTTTGCGCGACACGATGCAAAAGTCACGCTCAGGAATATACCCAGGGGGAGAAGGGC
>CADDZN010000360.1 GCA_902812375.1 bacterium
GAAGCGTTCGGGCGCGTGCGGACCTACGAGATCGCGCCCGAACGCTTCAAGGTCGTTGAAGACTGGCTGTCCGCGCGCCGCCGGTTGTGGGAATCACGTCTCGACAGGTTCGACCAATACGTCAAACAACTCAAGGAGAAGGAATGACAATCATGAGCGAGCAGTCTGTCTTCAATCCGAAACTCGACTTCGCAATCGAACGTTTCATCGACGCTCCCGTGCGGCTCGTCTGGGAAGCGCTGACGAAACCGGAGCACGTGAAGGAGTGGTACATGCCCAAAGCGTGGGGGCGCGTGACACGCGCCGAAATGGACGTGCGGCCAGGCGGCATCTTCAGCATCGACATCGCAGTCGCAGACGGGCCCGAGGTTCCCAACCTCGGCTGCTTCCTGGAAGCCGTTCCGATGGAGCGGCTCGTGTGGACGTCGATGTTGTTCCCAGGATATCGTCCGGCAGTGTTTGACGACATTCCAATTACCGCCATCGTCACGATGGAAAGCGTGGGGAAGGGAACGCGTTACGTCTTCACGGCGCTGCACCGCGACGAATCGGATCTCATAAAAAACAAGGAGTCAGGCTTCTACCAGGGGACCGAGATCGCGATCGATCAGCTCGTGCAGCACGTGATGGCGATGAAGTAGCTCAGGCGAGTCCTTTCACGCGCTTGTAGGACAGCACTTCCCCATGTCGAGCCGCTTGCCTGCTTTCCTGAAAGCGTCGACGAGAATCTTTTGCGAGAACGGCGACGTGTAGTTGCCGCTCGAGCTCTCGTAGGCGCCCATTAGGTACAGCGAGTTGTAGTTCTTTTTAGCGCCGAGTGCGACGTAGCAGAGCGGCTGGCCATTGTAGGTGTTGGAGAATTCCTTGAGCGGTATTCCCCAGTTGATCACGCCCCAGTTCATGAACTCTGCGTAGCCCTTCGGGATGTGCCTGTAAACGAAGGCGCGCGCCTCTTCGATCACCTTCCGCTTTTCCGGAGTGAGAGAGGCCAGGTACGCGGCGACAGCGGCTGGGCGAGCGGCCTTCGCCTTCGTGGATGATTTCGTGACAGGCATCGAAGTGTCCCTGTGGATGGGTGCTCAGACGGGAGTGTGTTGGTCGCTTCGCATGTCGTCCTCAGTAACTCGTCGGGCCAGACCGGTCAAGATCGACTGCTCGAACAGCGGGAGTCGCGCCCACGCTGCGCGGCATCGAGCAACGGCTTCGGCCAGTTGGACGTATCCCCAATGCGTGACCACCATTGGCATAGAGATGCATCTCGGCTGGAACGTGGCCGTTCGATCGGGTGACCACGTTACGGTGACTGGGGAAGTGTGTACGTGAACTCGTATGCGTGCCCTCCACCGGACGTATCGATCCTCATCGTTCCCGAGAGGCCCGTTAATTCGTCGGTGCCGGAGTCCGGCACTACCGTCACCGTAAGTTCGGGAGTGCCGCGCGACATCGTGCCGGTGTGCTGCAAAACGAAAGTCCCGCGGCGCCCCGCGAGCGTCCCGCTGACGCGCTCGATCGCGACGTAGCCCGCCGACCCTTTTACCAACGTCATGGCGCTTAGCATCTGACCCTTGCTCGTCGCGTCGAGGTCCCCATGGAACTGCTTGTCGATCGTCAGCCGGCCGAGAGAGCCGCCGTCGGCGTAAGCGTCGGCGGGCTGTGGGGTGACCTTCACATCGAAGGTGCCCCTGGCGTGAGTCGTCATACGTAACTGTTCCAGGTTGAGAGAAACTCGAATGCTGAAGCTAAGGGAAAGAGGGCGACGGTGACTGCATACACGCAGGCGAGCTCGATCATGTCCTCCTCCCGTGAGTGCCTGCTTGACGCGGATCATCCGATTGCCGCATGATATAGCAGGCGTTCGGGGCGCCCGCGGGTCCGCGCGAAGGACCGAGTCCTCCCGGAGAAGTCACTGGTAACGGCACATCGTCTCCGTGCTGGCCAGCTTGCGGACCGCCGGCCATCAGCATGGAGGATGTATGCCGGCCCCACGTTCCCTTCCAGTCTCACCAGACCTCGATCAGCTAAAGCGACAGTCGAAGGACCTGTTGCGCGCCGCGCGCGACGCTGACCCCACCGCGATTTCACGCTTCCGGATTTTGCCGTCGCTTGAGCACGCGAGCGACGAAGCCGTCCGCGCTTCAGTTGCGCTCCACGACGCGCAATCAGTGATCGCGCGTGAGTACGGCGTTCTTTCCTGGAACGCGCTGCGCGAGCGAGTAGAGGAGCTGACGCTCGACTTCGTCGCGGCTGCGCGTGAGTTCGTTGTCGCGGCAACCGACGGGCGTTCGTCGCGCGCCGAACGTCTGTTCGCAATGCATCCGCGCATCGCCGGTGCCAGCTTCTACACGGCTCTGCTCGTTGGCGATGTCGCGAGGGTCGAGTCGCACCTCGCACGACGACCGGCGCTCGCGGTCGAGCGCGGCGGCCCGCGCGATTGGGAGCCGATCCACTACGTGTGTCACGATTTTCTGGGCCGCTCGAGTGTCGCCAATCCCGACGGCCTCGTCGCAATCGCGGGGCGTCTGCTATCCCTCGGCGCCGACCCGAACACGCGCTTTCCCTGGCTGCATCACGGCGTGAATCGTCCGGTGCTCTGGGGAGCGACGCGCGAGACGCAGTTGCCGGCGCTCGCCGAGCTGCTGCTCGCGTCGGGCGCCGATCCAAACGACGGCGTGACGCTGCCGATGGCGGCGAGCGCGGGCGACGTAACCACACTGGAGATGCTGCGCGCACATGCCGCCAACCCGAACCAGGCATGGGCCTCGGATGGTGCGCCCACCATTTATGCGATTCTCCATTGGTCGCAGACCCCGGTTGGAGTGTATTGGCTGCTGGAGCACGGAGCGGATCCGGAGCCGGTGTTCGCCGAGAATGGCGAGACGCCGTTGCACGTCGCCGCGCAGCAGTGGGATGTGGCAATGGTCGAGGCGCTGGTGCAACGCGGTGCGGACATCTCGCGCCGACGCGCCGATGGCCGTACACCATACGCGGTGGCGGAGCTCAATGGCAATCGCGAAGTTGCGGATTGGCTGCGGGCGCACGGTGGCGCCGACGAGCTCACGGCGGTGGATCGACTCGTGAGTGAGTGCGCGCATGGAAACCGGGCCGCGGCGGAATCACTGCTTGCCGCAAATCCGTCATTACGCGCCGAGATCGCCGACGTCCTCTCTCTCGCACTGCATCAGGCGGCGGAACACGGTAACGTCAGCGCCCTCGCACTGCTGCTCGACTGCGGGTTCGAG
>CADDZN010000361.1 GCA_902812375.1 bacterium
GTTCTGCGCCGGCTTCGCGACAACGGAGCCACGATCGTGCTCATCACCCATCGCCTCGACGAAGTGATCGATCTCTCCGACACTATCACCGTGATGCGCGCCGGCACTACGGTGGAGCGCATCAGAACCGCCGAGACCTCCGCACCTGAAATCGCTCGCGCGATGGTCGGACGCGAAGTATCTCTGTCCGCGGGCAAGCGCGTGCAGCCACTTGCGCGACAGATCGCGCCGCAACCGAATACGGGACTGGAAGTCCGGAATCTCTATGTGAACAGCTCTCGCGGACTCCGCGCCGTGGAGGATGTCAACTTCAGTGTGAAGCCGGGCGAGATCCTCGGAATCGCCGGGGTCGAAGGGAATGGCCAAACCGAGCTCATCGAGGCGTTGGCCGGCCTGAGACCGGTGTTCAGCGGAGAGATCCTGATAGACGGCGTCGATATTACACGTCAGCCAGTCGCTGCACGCCATGATGCTGGGCTGTCCCATATCCCCGAAGACCGACAGCGCCGTGGACTGATCCTCGAGTATTCCGTCGCGGACAACCTGATACTCGGTGTTCAGGACGATTTCGCGGAGCATGGTGTCCTGGATTCGGACCGGATTATCGGCAACGCGATTGAGGAGATCAACGAGTTTGACGTGAGACCGCCGAACCCGATCCTCGCCGTTCGCGCTCTCTCCGGGGGAAATCAGCAGAAGGTCGTAATCGCTCGGGAAATGACCCGCAACTTCTCCGTTCTCCTTGCCTCACAGCCGACGCGCGGCGTCGATGTCGGCGCGATCGAGTTCATCCACCAGAAGCTCCTCGATGCACGGTCCAGCGGCAAAGCGGTTTTGCTCGTGAGCGCCGAGCTGAATGAGGTGCTCGCGCTGTCGGATCGGATCGCAGTGATGTACCGCGGACGATTCGCCGCGATCATGCCCGCCTCCGAAGCAACCGAAGAGTCGCTCGGCGCATACATGATCGGCGCCAAGAAAGGCAACGCGGCTTGACCGAGTCGTCGCTCGCCGGTGGGACGCAGGCGACATTTGCGGCGACGCCATGGCGCGAGCGCGCCGAAGAAGCACTGATTCCGCCATTCGTTGCGCTGCTGATTGCTTTGATCTGTGGCGATCTGTTGATCCTGAGCTACGGACAATCCCCAGCGGCCGTTTACAGATTGCTGCTCGAGGGCACCTGGGGAAACGCCTACGGGTTCGGACAGGTCCTCTACAAGGCGACTACCCTCGCCTTCACCGGTCTCGCCGTTTCCTTCGGTCTGCGCGCGGGATTGTTCAACATTGGCGGTGAGAGCCAGCTTGCCGCTGGAGGATTCGCGGCTGCACTGACGGGTCTCGCGCTTCCAGTTGGCGCGCCACTCGTGATCGCTCTGCCCCTTTGCGTGATCGCTGCTGGCTGCGCCGGCGGAGTGGTTGGAGCAGTGCCCGCATATCTCAAAACCAAGTTCGGCGCGCACGAAGTGATTGTGACGATCATGCTCAACTTTATCGTGCTCGCGTTGCTCAACTGGTTCATCGCGGGACATCTGCACGTGCCCGAGACACTGCACACGCCCGAGATCCACGCCGGCGTGCTGCCACGGCTTTCGGATCTCTCCTCTACATTCCACGGTTCCGCCGCGAACCTCGCACTACTCGTTGCGTTGCTCGTCGCGGCGGCGGTCTGGTTCTATTTGTTCAAGGCCCGCGGCGGCTACGAATTGCGCGCCGTCGGACTACAGCCTGACGCCGCTGAGTACGGCGGCATCAGCGTCGGACGCGTGTGGATGAAAGCGCTCACATTCTCCGGTGTCATCGCCGGCATCGGCGGTATCAACTACGTGCTCGGCTACAAGCACTACTACGAGGACGGCTTCGCGAGCGGCGCCGGATTTCTCGGAATCGCCGTCGCGCTCGTAGGAAGGAATCATCCGCTCGGTGTGTTGTTGGCGGCTTTTTTCTTTGCGACCCTCTCGCAGGGCGGCCTCGCGATCCACGCGTCCGTGCCTAAGCAGATGATGGACGTGTTGCAGGGCGTCGTGATCATTGCTGTCGCGACCGCTGTTCCGGAAGTGCGACATGTATTGCGTACCGCGCGCCGCAGGAGCGACGCGTGAGCTTCTGGACATTTCTGGCCCAGATGATCCGCATCGCCATCCCATATCTATTCGCGGCGAGTGGTGGAGTGGTGGCCGAGCGATCGGGAATTGTGAGTCTCACGCTGGAAGGGTTCATGCTGAGCGGCGCGTTCGGCGCCGTGCTTGGCACGTATTACTCCGGAAGTCCCTGGATCGGTGTGCTGAGCGGCATGTTCGCGGGACTGATTTTCTCGATCATCCATGCGATCACGACGATCAGATACCGCGCCGATCAGGTGGTGGTTGGTGTGGCGATAAATCTTCTCGCGATCGGAGTGACGCGATTCTTCCTCAAGCTTTTCTTCGCGAGCTCGTCGAATTCGCCGAGGGTTGCGGGCTTTGGCGGAAATATCAAAGCGGGCGGATTCGACAATCCGCTCCTCTGGCTGGGTTTGATCGTGGCACCTTTGGTTGCGTTCGTCATCTACAGGACACCTTTCGGGCTACGCGTTCGCGCTGTGGGTGAGCATCCGGACGCCGCGGAAAGTGTGGGCGTGAGCGTCGCGCGAGTTCGCTACATCGCGGTGGCGATCTCGGGCATTCTCGCGGGGCTCGGTGGCGTTTATCTGGCACTCGATCAGCATCAGTTCACCGATCAAATGACGGCGGGCCGTGGGTTCATCGCAATCTCGGCCGTCATCTTCGGAAGATGGAGTCCCATTCGGGCGGCTCTCGCGTGTCTGTTGTTCGCCGCCGCCGAGACGCTGCAGATCCAGCTTCAGGGGGCTCATGCAATTCCTTCGCAGTTCATCGAGATGATTCCCTATGCGCTGACGATCATCGCGCTCGCCGGAGTTGTTGGACGAGCCGTCCCTCCGGCCGCGCTCGGAAGGGTGGAGAGCTAGTGGCTTCACCTCTTCGCCAGAGAGCTTCCGCGGTAACCGGGCGCGTATCAAAGGCCGCGAGCGGCAAGCTGTTCGTGCTCATCGTCACGAACTTCGTCGACATGGTGGGATTGCTGATGATCATCCCGCTGATGCCGTTCTACGCGCGTGAGATGGGCGGCGGGTCTCTCGTCGTCGCGATTCTGATGAGCGCGTTCACTGCCGCGCAACTTCTGAGCGCGCCACTCTGGGGCAGATTCTCCGATCGCTACGGAAG
>CADDZN010000362.1 GCA_902812375.1 bacterium
CGACCCAGAGTGGACGCGGTGGGTTGTTCTACACCTTTACCAAACCGGCAACGTCGTTGAAGCCAGAACGCACCAGAGAGACCGAGGGAGGATTCGACATTGGTTTCCTGGGAGAAAAAGCAGATCTAAGCGCGACCTGGTATAGCTCGAAGACCTCCGACGTAATTTTGATCACTCCGATTCCGGCTTCATCGGGATATTCGAGCGAGGCCAAGAACGCCGGCAAGCTCAAGAACTCCGGCACTGAGCTTCAACTCAATCTCCGCCCGCTCACGCGTACGAACTACTCGTGGGATCTGGGAATCGGCTGGGCGAACAATCACTCCCTCGTCGAGAATCTTGTCGGAGCCGATTTCCTCTACATACCGGGCGCTTTTACCGGGAACGTTTTCCAGGTCGGTTATCCGATTGGCGTCATCCGTGGCGAAGGCTGGGTACGATGCGGGATCAGTGACGACGACGTTGTCTCGGGCATCAGCCTCGCGACTTACTGTGCCGGCAAGCCGAAAGGCGCGTTGTACATCGATGATGGCACGCACGATTGCTACGAGAACGGAATGCCGTGCGAGGATACCAAACTTCGCATTCTCGGCGATCCGAACCCGAAGTGGACCGGCAACGTTCACAGCACCTTGCGTGTTGGCAAGTTCGCGCTGTCAGGATTGCTCGACATCAAGAAAGGAGGCATCGTCTGGAACGGCACCAAAGGCGCACTATGGAGCTACGGCACGCACAAGGACACTGAGAACCGCGCCACCTGCACAGGGCCGACCAACGCAGATTGCACCGGCAATCTCCACGCTTTTGGCACCTCTGACTGGTATCCAGGGCCGGTGGTCGGGCCCGGAGCCGGCGCGCAGATACCAATCGGTGAGAACTGGTATCGCAACAGTAATCTTGCTGCCTGCCCGTTCACCGGGATCGACGAGCCGTGCATGGAAGACGGCGGCTACGTCAAGCTTCGCGAGATTTCGATTGCCTATACCTTCACGCAGCCCTTCGTCGCTCGCTCGCTTGGAATGTCGACCGTCGACTTCCGCATCTCGGGACGGAACCTCAAGACATGGACGAAGTATACAGGACTCGATCCGGAGACGACCACCGGACAGACCTACGATCGTGTCGGTGGCTCGGACTATTTCAACCTTCCCCTCACGCGGTCAGTGGTATTTACGCTGACGCTCAACCGCTAAGCGCGAGGATAATCCAATGCAAAGACACATAGCGCTTGCGGCTGGATTCGGCCTCGTCGCCCTAATCTCGGGATGCGGCAACTTTCTCGACGCTCCGAAAGCTGTAGCTGACCCCAATGCCCCAACGGCGGCATCGGTAAATCAACTGCTCTCCGGAATCGAAGCCAACATTTTCGGTCAGCAGGAGGGGCCGGTCGCAATGCTAATCTGCGAGTGGATGCAGCAGTGCGCGGGAACGGCCGGCAGGTTTGTTGAAGTGCAAGGCGCGTACACCATAAACAACAACAGCTTCGACGGATCGTTCGCCAGCATCTACACCGCCGGCGGGCTCGTCTCGATCAAGGATGCGGAAGCGCGCGCCGATGCGCTCGCCGACAAGAAATACAAGGGAGTACTGGAGGTTCTCGAGACAATGGACGTCCTTTTCGGCGCGGATAACTGGGGCGACATTCCTTACCGCGAAGCGATCACGTCCACCACGCCGATGTTCGATCCGCAGCTACAGATCTACGATGATCTGTTGAAGCTGCTCGACCAGGCAATCGGTGACCTGAATGGAACCGGCTCTGGTCCCGGTGCATACGATTTGGTCTATAGTGGCGACCCGACGAAGTGGATCCAGGCAGCGCATACATTGAAGGCCCGCATCTATCTCCACCTGGCGGAAGTTCGCGGTGCCGGCCAGTACGCGTCCGCGCAGACCGAGGCGCTCCTTGGAATCAGCACGCCGGCCAACGACTGGAAGGCGGTGCACTCGGAAGCGACGTCCGAACGAAATATGTGGCTGCAATTCCAGCTCACATCTTTCGGGCAGGACCTCGTTGCGGGCGCACGGCTCGTCGGGATCATGAAGGCGCAAAACGATCCCCGTCTTCCGGACTATTTCGGAAAGAATTCGGCCGGAGGTTACGGCGGCTATGACGTGGCCACACAACAGACGGTCGGCGGCGATCCATCGCCAATCGCGAACTCGAATCGGAACGTCCCGACGTTTTCGCAGCCGATCATCACCTATGACGAGAATGAGTTGATTCTCGCCGAGACGTATATCAGGGCTGGCTCCATCGCGAACGCGGCGATCCACCTGAACAACGTGCGATCCCGCTACGGAAAGTCTTTGATTGCCGCGCCGACTCTCGCCGATATCATGACCGAGAAGTACATCGCCCTCTTTCAGAATATCGAATACTGGAACGATTATAAGCGTACTTGTCTGCCGACATTGACGCCGGCGCTAGGTCGCTCGGTAGTTCCTGGACGGCTTCCTTACGGCATAACGGAAGTGCAGACCAATCCCAACACCCCACCTGATCCGGGAGCCACCCTGATCACCGGTCGCAACCCAAACGATCCAAACGCCTGCTAGTACAACCTTGAGAGGTGAGGGGCCAGGAAGCTGTTCGTCCTGGTCCCTCACTTCGGATTTCTCCAGATGCGTCGCTCAAATATTCGACTTGTTGTCGCCTTTGCATCGCTCGCCGCGCTTGCTGTTTCGGGTGCGAGTGGTTGCTATGGGTATTATCAGCCCGTAAACCCCGACCTCACCGGGCACGAGGTCCAGCTCTCCGTCACCGATTCCGGCGCGGTCGTCCTTGCGCCGCAAGTCGGCGCGGGAATCGAGAGCCTCGAGGGCAGGCTCGTCACGGACTCTGCTTCCCGGTATCTGGTGTCAGTCTCTGGCATTCGACGCCGCGACGGAATCGAAGCCGACTGGCGCGGTGAGCGCCTCTATGTCCCGCACGCGCTGGTTTCGTCGGTTATGGAGCGCCGGTTCTCTCGCGCGCGCACCACACTCTTCGTTGCGGCGACGACAATCGCAATGGTGGCCGTGAAACATGCTTTCGGCGGAGCCGGCGGGGCCAACGCTCCCGGTGGATCAACTGGTACTGGAGGCGGGCCGCGATAGAAGTCAGTGCACCACGACAGTGGATCGCGCGAAGCTGTCCTCCAGGGACCAAGTCACTTCATCTCCGTCGCGCGCAGTCAAAGTCTCGGTGGTAATCACAACGCGCACGCCTAGTGG
>CADDZN010000363.1 GCA_902812375.1 bacterium
GTTCCAGCGAGCAACCTCGGCCAGCACCTCGAGAGTAAGACCCTCGACAACGAATGACGAAGCGGTATCGCCCTGGCGCGCTTCAGCGTAAAGCCGCATCAAGAGCAGCGCCGGGACACCGCCGTTCACAAAAAAAGGGTCGGTGAGCGTGAGGAGCTCGCGCATGGCCGCTAACCGCTGCGGCGCGATCTCAATGAGCAGACTCTGCGCGCCGTTTCGGAAATCATCAGAATGCGTCATGCCTGGCGCAAGGTACGAGACGCTCAACGGCTGGCACTCGAGCTTTGTGCGTTCGCACTGTTCGATGAAATTTCCGCGGAGAACGAACGCCACGTGCGCGTGTTCGTGGGAGTGACGCGGAACTCGCAATGCCGCTTCGTGAACCGTCTCGCGCAGCACGAACCCGGCGACGTCACGACTGATCAGCACGTCGCCGTGAAAATCACCTTGGTCCTTCGCCGTCGTCTGCGATCGCCTGTCCATCAGCATCAGCGGTTATTATTGCGCGTCAGAATGACCTTGCGCCGCACGTGATGTACGCGCGAGCGCTTCACCGACGCCGGTAGCCGGTAGCGCGTATCCGGTAGGCGGCGGGAACACAGATCGCGCGACTTGTGTTAGCTTGTCCCGCCGCAGTTCGCAGGCCCTTAGCTCAGTTGGTTAGAGCGCTACCTTGACACGGTAGAGGTCAGCGGTTCGAGTCCGCTAGGGCCTACCATAATTCTCAGCACCTTACGAGAAATCCGTTGCGCAACTCGCCACTAGACGTTGTCATTTAGCGAGGTACGGCCCCGCAACTGAAAGCACCTTCGCCTCTGCGTGTTCATCGTCCAACACGTACACGGTGTAGGTGTTGCCGCCGGGCGCCACCCT
Source organism: bacterium (assembly GCA_902812375.1). GTDB lineage: Bacteria > Gemmatimonadota > Gemmatimonadetes > Gemmatimonadales > Gemmatimonadaceae > UBA4720. Next base: position 874 of record CADDZN010000363.1, read on the forward strand.
CAGTACCACGTGTCCATGAGTGGCTTTCAACTGACGAACGCGACTTCCGATGCTGATCCTGGTTGGCGTTCGAAGCGTCGTCACAAATACGTCATGCGGTCCAGGGTAGAGGCGCGGCGAGAGGATCCTCTTGAGGACGTCTTGCGAGGGGTGCGTGGGTGACCAGGCAGGAAGAATCATCACCGACGACTGCAGGGCAGACAAAAACTCTACGCTCTCGGTATCGATCGAACCATGGTGATTGACGACGTGCACGTCGGTAGGGCCGATCGCTGCCGCCACAGCGCGTTCGACTGAGTGCCACGGCGGCGCACCTGCGTCGGGAACGCCGGGCATATCACCGCCGGTGAAGTAGTCGAACTTCCCATAGCGGATCCGCAGGCCAATACTGCACATGTTCTCCGTTGGCTTGTCCAACTCGGGAACACTGTCAACCGCAGGAAAAATGTGGCGTGTTGTGTCGCTCACACCGGTCCACACGTCGCCGTTCGCCGCGACGTTGCGAACCTCGAACGTCGGATACGCCGCTGCATCGTTGCGAAGGACGATCTGACTCGCTGAGCCGACGCGTATCTTCTGTCGCGCGAGGCCGTGCGCAGTCGCTGCATGAGCCACGAACGCGCGATAGTTCGCGAGTGTCGGATCGCTTGCGTCGGGCGGAAGGTAGTCGTCACCCCGATCGATCAAGGTTCCGATCGGAATGATCTCGCCGACTTCAGTGATGCCGGTGAGTACGAATTCTCCATCACTAGCTTTTGGCGCCGACGGCGTCACCTGGCCGATGTGGTCCGCATGGAAATGCGTCATGACGGCGTAATCCAATCGCTGAGCGCCGCCGACCGTCGTTATGTAGCGCGCGATCCAACGACCCGGTGACGCACTCGAATCCGGCCGCGGATCGGTGTCCGCCAACGGCTCGCTGCCAGCAGCCGCACCGGCATCGACCAACATCGTCGTGCCGTCCGGGAATCGGAAGAACGCGGCGTTGCCGCGTCCCGTGCTGATTTGGTGAATGTCCAGGTTCCCGGGCGTCCAGGCCGGAAGCGTCTCCACGGCCGCAGTCGCCGGCGCAGCCTGGCCAAAGACGTTTCCGGAGCACAACAGTGTGAGAGCAACTGCAGCTAATCGGCGCATACGTTCCCTTCGTCGAGCCTCAAAATCTCACTGCTAAGCGACCTTCTGCGCGCCAACGCATTTCGCACGACGGGCTGGCACGAATGGCGGACTCTCCTGTGACAGATCCACCACGACACCGCATGTGGACGTGCGAGCCGTGGACGCGAGTGCCTCCACCGAGAATCCGGAGTTGCACAGAGCGACTTGCACTTTCTCGATCTCGGCTGTCCCCGCCACAAAGAACGCCGCTTGGGCGAGCCCCGATGCGTCCTGGTCGACGGAGAACTCGACGCCCGCTTTTTCAAGGACACTGACGACCTCACGCCTCCGCGTTTCATAAAAGCGGCGAAGTCTTCGTAAGTGTGCCGAGAATCCACCATTCATGAGCAGCTCGGCGAGCGCACGCTGCGTCGTGACGGGAACTCTCGATCGTCGTGGCTTCGCTTGCAGCGCGCGGGCGAGGTGCGTCGGCGCTACGAGATACGACACCTCGATGGGAAAAAGCGAATCTGCAAACGTTCCGTGGTACACCACTCGCTCGTCGCCGTCGAGCGTATGGAGCGCTGCGCTCTGGCCGTTCGATGACACGAAATCAGCGAAGCGATCGTCCTCGAGTACCCAGGCGTGGTCCTCACGAGATCGCGCGAGCAGTTGCCTCCGCGCCTGCAGCGTCATCGCGCGACCGGCGGGCGGCATGAACGACGCGCTGCAATGAATCAGCTTCGCGGCGGACCACTTGGTCCGATCGTCACCCACTGCAGTAATCGGCTCGTCGGTAATCGGCTCGACGCCCAGGTCGCGGGCGAGTTGCGCATCGAATGTCGACACCGGATCGCCAGGATCCGTGAGCAAGTAATAGACCGCGGCGACAGCGTCGCGCGGCGAGGCGAAGACAAATATCTGCTCCGGTGAGCACCGCACTCCTCGAGCAACTGCGAGATGGCCAACGAGCGCATCGCGAAGGTAACAGTCATCGGCGAGCGCCAGGTCTGCGTGCGCCAGTGCCTTCGTTGCCGCGATCTCCGCACGCCTCCAGGCCTGGAGAGGAAAGTGATTGACGGCAGGTACCTTGAACAGCCCGGAATCGCTGGCGTCTGAGCGCCGTGAACGCTTCAGGTGTCCGTCGGGGCGCGTCGACGACCGGTTACCGACGTGCATCCCCGCCGCAACGAAGCAGCCCTGGCCGCGCCTGACCTCGACGATGTCCTCCGCAATCAGCCG
>CADDZN010000364.1 GCA_902812375.1 bacterium
GGCCAGGTGCCGCGAAGGCCGTGGCGGAATGGTTTCCGGTGCGCGAACGCGCGTTCGGCATGGCGATCTTCAACAGCGGCGCGAGCGTGGGCGCCGTCGTAGCGCCACCTGTTATCGCCTACGTTGCAATCAATTACGGTTGGCGGAAAGCATTCTTCATCGGCGCGTCGCTTTCCTTGTTGGTGATGATCGTGTGGTTCTTCTTCTATCGATCGCCGGCGACTCATCCGCGGCTCTCGGAGAGCGAGCGCGAGCACATCGTCTCGGACCAGACCGCTGCCGACAGCGCCGACGTGCACTCGCGTCGTCCGTGGGCGTCGTTGTTTCGCCACCGCCAGGTGTGGGCGGTGATTGCCGCGAGATTCTTCACCGACCCAATCTGGTGGTTCCTCATCTCGTGGCTGCCCAACTACCTGAAGAGTGCCCGCGGATTTAGTCTGGCGCTGATCGGATTGTTCGCGTGGATCCCGTTTCTCTTTGCCGACATCGGGAATCTCTCGGGCGGGGCGGTGTCCAGTCTGTTGATTCGCAGAGGATGGAGCGTAGACAGCGCGCGAAAAGTTGTGTTGATCATAAGTGCCATACTCGTCCCGATCGGCGTGGCAACGGTGGTGACCGCACGGAACGACGCGATGGCGATAGCGGGGATAAGTCTCATCGCGTTTGCATTCCAGAGCTGGATCGTGAACATCCACACGATTCCGTCCGACTGTTTTCCCAAACAGGACGTTGGCTCGGTGTTCGGCATTGGCGGCACCGCGGCTGGCATCGCGAGTATGCTGTTCACGCTGCTCGTTGGATTCCTCGTCGATCGGTTCTCGTACACGCCGGTGTTCGTGCTCGTTGGACTAATGGGTCCGCTGGCGTTGCTGCTGTTTCTTGGGATCATGCGGAGGATCGAACGAGTGCCGCCGATGCTGGAGACGGCGCGTTGATGCGCGGACAACTCGTTCTCGCATGCCTGGTACTGATGTCGGGATCACTCACTGCTCAAACCACTAGCGGGACTCCACGGCACAGCGATCAGAACGGGCAAGGCATTCGAGAGACACTTAGTCTCGACGGTGGGTGGCGCTATGCCGCAGCAAGCGAAAGAGTTGCTACCCCGCTCGATACTCCGACGGTCGGTTGGCAAAATGTAAATCTTCCACACACCTGGAACGCGTTCGACGCCACCGACGAGACACCCGGCTACCGACGCGGAGCGGGTTGGTACCGACGCAGCTTGAATCTCGATTCATATCCGATTGGCCGGCGCTTCGTTCTTTACTTCGAGGGTGCGAACACGAAGGCCGACGTTTACGTGAATGGCTCGCGAGCTGGAGGTCACGTCGGCGGGTACCTCGGATTCGAGGTCGACATCACGCCATTCATTCGGCGGGGGAACAACGAGCTGCTCGTGCGCGTCGACAACAGCGACGATCCCGACCTGATTCCGTCCGATCGCTCCGATTTCGTGATTTACGGCGGACTCACCCGTGATGTTTGGCTCGAGGTGCTCTCGCCGGTCTTCGTTTCGCGAGTGGAGACGACCGCTCCTGTCGTTTCACGCGATAGCGCTCGATCGCATCTCGCAATCCAGATCGAGAACCCGGAGCAGCAACGCGGCGACTACGTGGTAATTGAAAGCTTGCGCGCGCCGAACGGGCGCGAAATCGCGGTGCGCACAGATACGGTCAGGTCGAGCGGTGAGAAGACTTTCTCGCTGGCTACGGATCTGCCGGTGGTACGCAATCCACTGCTGTGGGGACCGGGGCACCCCTCGCTCTATACGGTCGTTGTCACACTCTCGAGGAGCAAGCAGATCATCGACCGAGTGGAGCAGCGGGTCGGCTTCCGATGGTATCGCTTCGAGCCGAACGGCCCATTCTACCTGAACGGCGAACGCCTGCTGCTCCGCGGCACCCAGCGACACGAAGAGTACGCTGGCCTGGGCGCCGCAGTTCCCAATGCGCGTCATCGCCAGGATCTCGCGATGATCCACGACATGGGCGCGAACTTCATTCGCCTCGCGCACTATCCGCAGGATCCGGAAGTCTATCGTGCGGCCGATTCCCTGGGGATTCTCGTCTGGGACGAGCTGCCCTGGGATCGCGGCGGAGTCGGAAGCGAACAATGGCGCGCCAACACTCAGCGTCTTCTCAGGGAGCAGATCCAGCAGAACATCAGCCACCCCAGCATTATCCTCTGGTCCCTCGGCAACGAAGTAGGCGATGTCGTAGAGAGCTTCAATCGTGGCGATACCGCGTCACTCCGCGCATTCATGGGTGAGCTCGAGGCTATCGCGAAATCTCTCGACCCCGCTCGGCCCGTTGCGACTCGCAAGTTCGACGCGGGTGCGGATATCGTGGACGTGTACTCGCCATCAATCTGGGCGGGATGGTATGGCGGAGTTTACTCCAACTATGAGCCCGCGCTTCTCGCCGCCCACGCGAAGTATCCACGCCTCCTCCATATGGAGTACGGCGCAGACGCGCACTACGGGCGTCACAGCGAGAATCCAATCAACGGCGCTGGACTCGCCATCGAGCAGGAGACCGCCGAGTCAGTCGGCAAACCGGTCGCGAACATCGCGCGCGAAGGTGATTGGAGCGAGAGTTATCAAACAGACCTGCTCGATTGGCATCTCACGGTATCGGAGCGGCAGCCTTGGTTCGCAGGCGCTGCGCAGTGGATCTTTCGCGACTTTGCCACGCAACTCCGGCCGGAGAACCCGATTCCGTACGTGAATCAAAAGGGGCTGTTCACCCGCGATGGAATTCCGAAGGACTCTTATTACGTCTACAAGGCGTGGTGGACGACGTCGCCCAAATTCGTTTACATCCTTTCACACACCTGGCCGGAAAGATCGGGACGTTCCGGGCAGCCGCTCATCCTCCGCGTGTACAGCAACTGCGCGTCGGTGGAGCTATCGCTGAATGGGAAATCACAGGGTGTGAAGCAGCGCGTCCCGAATGATTTTCCAAGTCAGGGTTTGCGTTGGCAAGTGACCCCAATCGAAGGTCGCAACAGTGCGATCGCGATATGCCAAGCCTCCGGTTCCGCGAATAACGCTGGATCGCGACGAGTGCTTGTCAACGACGCCCTGGCTCGTGATTCACTGGAGTTCAATTACACCAGCACAGTCGCGGGCCGACCAACTCAAATCGCGCTGAGCGCAAAGCCGCTACCGAACGGCCATCTTCTGATCGCAGCGCGACTTCTCGAC
>CADDZN010000365.1 GCA_902812375.1 bacterium
GGTGATCGGAAAGAAGGATGGGTCCTGACCGACGATCGTGATGTCTGTACCGTGGAGCGTTGTAATGAGGTGAACATCTTCGTCAGTCTCGCGAAGCATCTCCCGGGCAATCCAGGCGCTTGTCGCGTGCGGAATCGCGTAATGACAGTGCAGAAGCTCGAGCCCATGCGTGCGCACGACTTCGTGCATTCTGACCGCGAGCGCAAGATCGTACGGAGGAAACTCGAAGAGCGGGTAGCGCCCCACATCAACCTCGTGGAAAAAGATGCGCGGCAGGAACGAGGGCAGGCGAAATGGCTGCCGGTAGGTAATGAAATGGACTTCGTGACCTCGATCGGCGAGAGCAATCCCAAGCTCGGTGGCAACCGCGCCCGACCCACCGTATGTCGGGTAGCACGTAATTCCAATTTTCACTCGGCTTTCTCCCACCACTCGCGCGCCCGAGCGAGAGCTCCAGAGTCATCAGGATTTAGATGTGTCACAGCGCCCTGCGGCAATTGATGTCTGAACCAGGTGCGTTGTCGCTTCGCGTATTGTCGCGTCTCAATAATGATCCGCTCTCTCGCCGATGACAAATCGAGACGACCTTCAATGTGCTCACGCATGACCGTGTACCCGCTCGCCTTCCACGCCGGTGCGTCGGCCGGCACCGTTCGAATGAGCTCGCGTACTTCGTCGGCCCATCCCTCGCGCAGCATTGCGTCGACGCGGATTTCGATCCTGGCCTGCAATGGCTCGCCAGGATCCACGACGAGATAAGTGGCCTGCTGCTGGCCATTCTCAACTGCCATTGCCGCATTATGCTCCGCGTGGAGGTCGCTGATGCGCAGTCCCGTCAGTAGAGCAGTCTCGATCGCGCGCGCGAGTTGGGTTCTACCCAGGTGTGCGCGTGGCGGATCGAGCACGCGGCACCAGCGCCTCAGATCTCCGAGTGACATTTGCTCGAGCTCCTGGGTAAGTCGCTCACGCTTTACGACAGCGAGTTCTGGCGCTGGGAAAAGCGGATTGACCAACGCTTTGATGTAGAGGCCTGTTCCGCCAACCACTACGAAGTCCTTTTCAATCTCGCCCGCGCTCTCCATCCACTCGATCGCTTCGCTCTCCCAACGCGCCGCCGAGTAGCGCTCCGTCGGCTCGGCCACATCGATGCCGTAGTGAGTGACGCGGGCGCAATCTTCGCGCGAGGGCTTGGCGGTGCCGACATCGAAGTAGCAGTAAACCTGCCGAGAGTCGGCGCTAATGATTGCAGCGCCGCTCCACACGCATAGCTCCATTGCGACGGCGGACTTTCCCGCGGCGGTTGGGCCGCAAATGACGCGCAGCTTATCTTCGGCCAAACCGCCGCTCTACTTCGTCCCAGGTCAGGTGCACGATCGTCGATCGCCCGTGAACGTCGTGCGCGGGAAGATTCGTATCCCGGAGCGCTGCAAAGAGTGATCGCATCTCCCCCTGAGATAGTTCTTCGCCTGCCTTTATTGCGGCTTTGCATGCCACCGTCGCCGCGAGCCGCTCGTGTTTCGCGGCCGCGCCAGCAACACGATCGCCCGTGAGCGCATCGAGCGTCTCGCGCAGACATCGTTCTGCATCAAAGCGCGGATGCGGCATCGGGACTGTGTTCACGATGAGGGTGTGGCCGCCAAATCCTTCGACTTCGAAGCCGAGACGCTCGAGATACTCGCGATTGGCATCGAATGCTTCGCCCTCGGCCGGGCCGAGGTGAAGTGTCAGTGGAAGGAGCAGTCGTTGAGCGGGCGCCGCCCCACTCTCGAGGACGTTGATGAACTGCTCGTACAACACCCGCTCGTGCGCGGAATGCTGGTCGATGAGAACGAGCCCCTCCTCGTGCTCGAAGACGATGTAGGTGCGCCGCAACTGCATCAGCGGTGGGATTGGCGCCGCGACAATGGTTTCCGCGGAGTGACTTGCGGCGCCATTACTCTCTCCGTTGGAGCGCTCTACCGACGGGTCAAAAAGTGGGGAGTCCCGGTCGCGCTGCGGCTGAAGGATCTCCGCGCCAGGGTTTGCCGGAAAATCGACGGGACGAAAGCTGAAACCCGATCCGCGAAAGCCCATTGAGGCAGCGCTATCGAAGTTTCCCAGGGAGCGACGCACCGCGGTCTCTACGGCGCGCTCCACTGTCCAGCGATCGCGGAAGCGGACTTCGGCCTTCGCGGGGTGCACGTTTACGTCAACGGAATCCGCTGGGACGACGACGTTCAGAAAAAAGATGGCCTTACACCAGCGACGATCGTTGACCGGTACGCTGCCTCCACTGCCCGAGCTATTCCAGCGTCGCGGACGGCACGACCATTGATCGAGAGGAATGCGCGCCGCGTGGACGTTCCAACATCGGCTGGCCGCTGCACCAGGCCGCTCGTGTGAATCGCTCCGGCTACATCATCGACGTCGAGCAAATCCTCTGCGTAGCGGCCTCCCCAGATCGCACCGAGCCGCGAGCGGATGCTGGTCACGGGCGGAAGCGCAAGGGCCATTTTGCCTTCGTGCGAGACGTTGATTCGCACGCCGGGCTGAGTCAGCGCGAGAGATGTCAGTGACTCTATCGCGCTTCGCCACTCGGATCTCGCGCTGCGCAGGAACTTGAGTCGCGCCGGAACATTGTAGAAAAGCTGCGCAACCGAAACGGTGGTGCCACGCCGCCGAGCGATGCGTTCCGGTTGGCCAATCTGACCGCCAACCACCTTGATTGCGGTGCCTTCTCCGTCCAAGGCCGCGGTCTGAATCTCGAAGTGTGAAACAGAAGCAATAGCCGGGAGCGCCTCGCCTCTGAAACCGAACGTAGAAACTCCGACGAGGTCGGCAGCTTTCCGGATCTTGGACGTGCCATGACGCGCTAGCGCCAGTGGCACGTCGTCCGGTGACATGCCGAGGCCATCGTCGCTCACTCGCACCAACCGGCGGCCGCCGTCCTCGACGGCGATCTCGATCGTGCGCGCCCCCGCGTCGATCGAGTTCTCTACGAGCTCTTTCAGGACCGACGAAGGACGCTCGACAACTTCGCCGGCGGCGATCTGGTCGGCGACTGCGCTGGGAAGGATCGAGATCACAGGCATGGTACTACCAAGCTACCAATCCTTTCCGCGCGGCGGGGTCGGCACGTTTTTCCTCTGGCGCTTGCCCTCCACATCGGTCTCCTGATCCTCCGCTGCGTTGAGCACTGCTTCTGCCTGCCGCGGGGTCATTCCT
>CADDZN010000366.1 GCA_902812375.1 bacterium
GCAATTTCGACGATCGCCACCAAGTTCGACGCGACGCCTGATCAGATCCGCCAGTGGAACAATATCGAGGGGAATCTCGTAAAGATCGGCCAGCGCCTGCTGGTCAAGCCAGCCAGGAAATAGGCGGGCGCCTCACCTTTCAGGAGAACGAAAATGGACGAGCTCAAGCAAACGCTGGAAAAGCTGCGTGACGAGCTGACGAATGCCGGCAAACGGCTTTCAGAGCTGGCCGAAAAAGGCAAAGCCGAGCTACCCACGGCCGCCAAGCGAATCGACGAAGAATACCGGCGCCTTCAAAGCCTGTTGGACCAGGCCGTCGACAAACTGCGCCACAAGTAAGGGCGCGACGTTGGGCGGCTAGACCAGGTGCGGACGCGCCTCGTGTCCAGCGCGATACGCGGACAGTATCTGGATGTCGCCCACGGTTGGCGGGCTCACCGAATAGACGATCCCGAGTCGCCAGCTTTCGTGGGCAAGATGGTATCGGGTGTAAATGATGTAGGGCGCATTCTGAATCGCGCGCAGCGCCGCATCGTCCTCGATGTCCGAAAGCGGCCGGTCAGGCAGACATATCTCGGGTGGCGGCTCGTCGCCGAACTCGAGTCTCCGGACTTCGGCGCGAGTGGTAATCAGCCAACATTCCATGCGGTCGCGAATCAGGGGCAGGTGATGTCCAGAAACCCCGAGCTCGCGACAGTGCCAACCGAACAGGTCTGGGAGGTGCGGTTGTGGACTGCAACGGCGCTCCACGACGGAGGTGCGCCTCCCGACGCAGTGGCCGTTACCGTGACACCTGCAGAAGGCGAGAAGCCCTGAGCGCTTCCGTCGCCTGAGAAATACGCGCCGTTGTCCGTCGCATAACTCTGCTCGTAGACGGCGAGGTTCCTCAGGTCGGTCTTCATCGACGCAATGTAGGCCGATTCCTTCGCATTGGTGAATTTGGCGATCACGATCGCCGCCAGTATGCCGATGACGACGATGACAACGATTAGCTCGACGAGGGTGAAACCTTGTCTGGACTTGGCCATCTGCGCGGGCAAAGGTTGGCGATCCGAGTGGCTCAGAAAATCCTGCCATCCCGGCGTCCGCACAAGAGCTTTCTTAGTTTTTCCCTTTCGCCGTGGTCACGGCCGCCTTGGGCTGGAAGAGCGGCAGGTACTGTCCATAGCCTTCCGCCACGAGTCGCGAGACCGGAATGAACCGCATGGCCGCCGAGTTCATGCAATATCTGAGGCCCGTTGGGCGCGGACCGTCGTCAAAGACGTGTCCGAGATGGGAATCGGCTGCCGCTGATCTCACTTCGGTACGAGAGTAGCCGAGGAGCCGATCGGTTTTCGTTCTGATGTTCGCCGGCACGAGCGGTCTCGTAAAGCTCGGCCACCCCGTGCCTGAGTCGAACTTGTCGAGCGAGCTGAAAAGCGGTTCGCCGGAGACCACGTCGACGTAGATGCCCGCTTCGTGGTTGTCCCAGTACTCGTTATTGAAAGGAGTCTCTGTGACCTCATGCTGCGTCACCGCGTACTGAAGCGGGGTCAACCGCTTCTTGAGCTCGGCGTCAGCGGGCTTCACGAACCCGTGACGTGGGGCAGTTGCCGCGGGAGCCGCCTTCGCTTCCTTGCTCTGCGCGCACGCATTGGTGGACACGATGGCGAAAAGCGCCGCCGCGACGCCGACCGCCAGTCCGCGAGTCCTTTGCGTATCCCGCACCTTCATATAGTAGGGCACTGATATTCTCCGTGAGCTTGCTCGTTTGCACGTCAATCACTCTCTAATGATACGCCGATTCAACGCGGATGGTCCGCTTCCGCGCGCGTTGGTTTAGCCGGCTCGGCTTGGCGTGGATTAGGCTGTTGGCGCGAGGATCAGCTCGATCCACGCCGCAAACGCCTCGCCAAACTTCCGCAGGAATTCGCGGGTGCTCTCATTGGTAAGGTTTCCGCTGGCGTCGAAAAGCTTGTCAGCGCCGCCGATGTAGGCTTCGGGCTGCTGCATCGTCGGGACGTTCAGGAAAACCAGCGACTGTCGCAGGTGGTGGTTCGCTCCAAATGCCGACAGGGCCCCCGGAGAGACACTGATCACCGCCCCAGGCTTTCCGTTCCAGGCGCTCTTTCCGTAAGGACGCGATGCGACGTCGATCGCATTCTTGAGCACTCCCGGCACGGATCGATTGTACTCTGGAGTTGCAAAGAGCAGCGCGTCGACCGCGCGCACTTTCTGTCTGAATCCGATCCAGGTCTCGGGCGGAGAACTCTCGAGATCCTGGTTGTAATGGCCTACCAGGCCGATGTCGATAAACTCGAACTGGAGTGAGGAGGGCGCCACAGCTGCCACTGCGTTAGCAACTTTCCGCGTGAACGAATCCTTTCGCAGGCTTCCGACGAACACGCCGACCTTTCTCGTCACGGGCATCAGAGATAGCTAAGCAGAGGGTTGCTGCTGCGCGCCTTGATCGCGGCGTACCAACGGCAGAGCGGGTACAACAGTACCACCACCGTAATCCACACAAGGTAAACCACCGGCAAAGGAGCCGGCCAACCAGGTGGCTGCGTCACCGGGAACTGCGCAATCGTCGGCGACTCGAACATCCAGTGCGCAGTGCCGAATCGGATGAGCGAAGCGATAACGGCAAAGCAGTGGATGAATACAACGTGCAGCAGGTAATAAAACATTGGCACTCGTCCAATAGTGAGCGCGGGGCCGAGCAATGTCGGGGTGGAACCATCCACGGCGCGGAGAAATAAGAGCGCCGGACCAAGCGTCATAAGGAGAAAGAGAAGTGAGGGCGGATACTTGGTCGTGTTGATGAACGAGAGGACCGTATAGCCGAAGCTGCGTTGGCCGGACCACGGCGCGGGATCGCCATAGACGTTGATCGCGCGCAGCACGATGAACAACGCGATCAGACTCAGTCCGATTCGGAGCAACAGCGCTCTCCGCTCCGGAAGCCCAAGCTTGTACAGAGATCCAAGTGCGTATCCCACAGCAGTCACGCCTATCCATGGAAGAAGCGGATACGCAACGAACACGCTATGGCTGACGCCATTGAACAAAAATCCGGGACGATGGAGCACCGTCCACAATGGCGCGAGCGCGCCGAACGCGTGAGGGCTGATCGCATCTGTCAGGTTGTGCAGTGTGATGAGCAACACGCCAAAGGCAGCGATGCTCCACGTCGGCAGGTATACGAGGCAACCG
>CADDZN010000367.1 GCA_902812375.1 bacterium
ACCCCACCCTCCGGTCCGAGATCGATGATCCAGTCCGCGAGCTTGATCACGTCGAGATTGTGCTCGATGAGCACCAACGTGTGCCCTTGCTCCAGCAGGCGGTCGAATACCTTGGCGAGCTTCCGAATGTCCTCGAGGTGAAGTCCGGTCGTCGGCTCGTCCATCACGTACATCTTCTTTCCCGATTTCTTGCCCGCGAGTGCGAGCTCGCGCGCGATCTTGATTCGTTGCGCTTCTCCACCAGAGAGCGTAGTCGCAGGTTGCCCCAGACGCAGGTATCCGAGTCCGACTTGCTGCAATTGCCATAGCGCTTGGCCAAGTTTCTCCTCGCGCGGGAAAAATCGAATCGCCTGGTCGACGGTGAGGTTCAATACCTCGTGGATGTTCTTGCCACGCACAGTGATGTCGAGCACCTCTGACTTGTATCGCTTTCCACCGCATTCCTCGCATGGCACGAAGACATCCGCCATGAACACCATCTCGACTTCCAGCGCACCCGCTCCTTCACACCCGGGGCATCGTCCGCCTTCAACGTTGAAGCTGAAAGTGCCGGCTGTGTATTTCCGCTGCCGTGCGAGCGGCGTGTCCGCGAAGATGCAGCGGATCTCGTCGAATGCTTTCACGTAGGTCACGGGGTTCGACCTCGGCGATTTTCCGATCGGACTCTGGTCGATCATCACGACATCCTCGAGTGCGTCGAACCCGGTGATGCTCTCGTACTCGCCGACTTTTTCGCCGAGGTGGATCTTGGCGGAGTGCTCGCCGACCAAATGGGTTTCGAGTGCGCGATACAGAACATCGTGCACGAGCGTGCTCTTGCCCGATCCTGAAACACCAGTGACTACGGTCAATGCTCCCAACGGAATCCGAACGTCTACGTTCTCGAGGTTGTGCTCGCGCGCTCCAGTGAGCGTGATCCACCGCGGTCCTAATCGCCGACGCTCGAGCGGTAGTGGAATCGTGCGCACGCCGGTGACGTACTGTCCTGTCAGTGGGCTCTCGGATACGCGCGCCATTGGTCCCGCGAAAACGATCTCTCCACCCGCTTCACCACTACCGGGCCCAAGCTCCACCATGTAGTCGGCCATCTCGATCGCCGCCAGGTCGTGCTCGACGACCAGCACACTGTTGCCCGCGTCGCGCAGTCGCTGCAACAGTTTGAGCAAGCGGTCCATATCGCGCGAATGCAATCCAATCGACGGCTCATCGAGCACGTAGAGCGTGTCAACCAACTGCGAGCCGAGTGAGTTCGCGAGCCCAATACGCTGCGCTTCGCCGCCGGAAAGAGTGCGCGTCGCCCGATTCATCGATAGATAGCCGAGCCCGACGTCGCGCAGAAATGTCACGCGGTTGCGCGCCTCCTTGATGATCATCTCCGCGACCTTGAGCTCGAACTCCGTGAGTTGCAGCTCGTGCAGCCAGACCGCCAATTCATCCACCGGCAACTCTGCAACCTGCGCTATATTGAGGCCGCCGACGCGCACGTTCAGCGCTTCGGGCTGTAGCTTCGTCCCATGGCAGCGCGGACACTCCTGGGCAGTCTGGTACTGTCTGAGGAAAACGCGGATGTACTGCTTGTAGCGCTTCTCCTCCAAATCGCGCATAAACGGGAAGATCCCCTTGTAGCCGCGCGTTTTGCTGTGCAGCAGCAGTTGCCGATGTGCTGCCGAGAGCTGCTCCCACGGCTTGTCCATCGGGATCCGCTCGCGCTTCGCAAATTCCGCCAGTGCACGCCGCTTGTTCTCGTAGCGCGGCTTGGTCCAGGGATCGATCGCGCCATCACGCAGCGACCGACTCGGATAGGGAACGATCAGAGCTTCGTCGTACTCGAGGATGGCGCCGAATCCATTGCACTGGCTGCAAGCGCCCCGCGGATTGTTGAAGGAGAAAAGCTGTGGCGTCGGTGCCGGCGCCAGCGTGCCATCGTTCGCGCACTCGAACCGCTCGGTGAATCGCAGTTTCGTTACTGTGAGTCCGTCGATAGGAGAAACGACCGAGTCGCTGAACAGAATGACACAGTCTCCTTCGCCCTCGCGGAACGCGGTGCCAACAGCATCGCTCAGCCGTCCCGCGATGTCAGGCCCGGTCACCAGACGGTCGACGACCACGAGCAGCTCTTTCGCTCGCGTGATGTCCCGCTTCGAGTCCGCCAGCTCGTCGAGATGCATGACCATCCCGTCCATGGCGACACGCAGAAATCCCTGTGCCCGCAGATTCTCGATTACGACCGGGTGGGTGACTTTCCTGGAGAGCCGGAGCGGAAAGGTGACATAGAACCGTACCTCTGGTGGAACTGCGAGCACGGTGTCGGTGACGGACTGCACCGTGTCTGGCTTGATCTCTCGACCACAATTTGGGCAATAGGTCCGGCCAATTCGCGCCCAGAGCAGTCGCAGGTAATCATAGATCTCGGTCGCCGTTCCCACGGTCGAGCGCGATGTCTTCGTCGGGTTTTTCTGCTCGATCGCCACGGCCGGCGATAACCCCTCGACAGAGTCGACATCCGGCTTCTCCATGCGCTCGAGGAACTGCCGCGCATACGACGAGAGCGACTCTACGTACCGACGCTGCCCCTCAGCGTAGATCGTGTCGAAGGCAAGCGACGACTTCCCAGAGCCCGATGGACCGGTTACGACGGTCACCGTGCGCCTCGGAATCTCGAGGTCGAACCCCTTGAGATTGTTCTGCCTTGCCCCCCGAACTACGATGCTTTCCTTCACATCCGTAATCTAAACTCGGCATACCGAAGATGCGCCGAATCTGAAGCGACTACGCGACAGAATTAAGGCGGTACGCTACAATCGCCGAACGAGTCGGCCGAGTAGAAGGAGGACGATAGCTCCGACGGTGGCTATTCCTATGGAGCGAAGGTCGAACACGCCGGCGGAGACCTGACCCCACCCGAAGAAGCGCGTCCCAAGCCAGCCACCTATGAACGCGCCGACGATGCCAAGAACGATGGTGATGATGCACCCGGAAGGGTCCCGCCCTGGCACCAGAAATTTCGCCAGGCTCCCCGCAATGAGACCGAGGAGGATCCAGTAGAGCCAGAGCGGCAAACCCGTTCCCGAGCTGAAGCTCGTACTGCGTTACGGAACGCGCGTGGTAGTCGTGCGGCCCCGCGTTGCCATGCGGTAGATCCAGAGAAGGATGAGCGCGCCGACGACAGCGAGCACAATACTCCAG
>CADDZN010000368.1 GCA_902812375.1 bacterium
GAAGACGTCCCGCGCTGCTCGTGGGTCTCACAGCGTCATGCGTTGCTTACATCGTATTCGCGTTCGCGAATTCCATCTGGCTGCTGTTGTTGTCGCGTCTGGTTCAGGGCGCGGGTGGCGGAACGGTTGGTGTCATCCAGGCATACGTTGCCGATTCCGTCGAGCCGCAGCATCGGGCCAAGGCGCTGGGCTGGCTCTCCGCGGCGACCAACGTCGGCGTCGCGATCGGTCCGGCGATCGGAGGCGTGGCACTCAAGTTCGGCAGCAGCGGTCCGGGCCTCGCCGCCGCTTTGTTGTGTATCGTCAACATCTTCTTCGCGTGGAGCTACCTTCGCGAGTCGCACGATGTCAGTCAGACACACGACAGTAAACCGCGAGCTCCTCGTACCGTGATCGCGCACGTCATCACGCATCCGAATGAGGCCGCGCCTCGCCTCATCTGGATCTACGCGATTGCAATGGGCGCGTTCTCCGGATTGATGGCAATTCTGGCGCTCTTTCTCGCCGACAGATTCGGCATCGGAAAGGACAGGATCTGGATTTTCTACACCTATGTCGGCGCCATCTCCGTTATAACGCGTGCCGGAATTCTCGGCAAAATGGTCGATCGATATGGAGAGGCACTTCTCTCGCGCATTGGGCTCGCGCTCCTCGCGACTGGACTGGCAACACTGCCGCTGGCGCGCGGCTTCATCGGCCTCGCGATCGCCGTTGCCCTGATTCCGCTTGGCACCGCGTTCACTTTTCCATGCGTGACATCAATGTTGTCACGAGTCATATCGAGCAGAGAGCGCGGCCTCTACATGGGCGTGCAACAGACTTTTGGTGGATTGTCGCGCGTCCTGATTCCGCTATGGGCGGGATTTTCCTATGACCACTTTGGGAAAACCGTTCCGCTATTTACATCGGCGCTGCTCGTGCTCGGAACCATCATGCTCGGCTTCGATCTTGACGATGGTAGAAAGGCGTCGGTGCCGAGCGTGACGGCCTGATAGCAAAAGGCTGGTAAGTCCGCAACGGAACGCACCAGCCTCGGCGGAAAAAAAATTTCGCTCTACTAGAAGGGGTAGCCGATAGCGGTTGGTGTGATGCTTTCGCGAATGATGTCCGAATCAGTGCGCTGCGAGCGGAATCCGGTACCGCAGGCTGTCGGTGCCGCCGTATTCCGCTGGTTTGACAAAATTCTCGACCACCGATCCGCCGTTTGCTTCGATCACGCGGCGTGATGCGAGGTTATCCGCATCAGTAGTCAGTTCCACATAAGGCAGTCCCTCGGCTCTCGCATGCGGAAGGATCAATTGCAACGCGCGTGTCGCATAACCTCGGTTTCGCTTCCACGGCACGACGGAGTAACCAATGTGGCCAAGGCAGTACGGCGGGAGCTCGGCGGTTCCGCGCTGCCAGCGGAAGCCGATCGAGCCGCAGAAATCTCCATCCCATATCCACATTGAGAATCCCGGCAGCCTTGGGACGATATTGCCACCAGGCAGAGTGATCGGTGGCCCTTTTGCTTCGCGGTCTATCTGCTGGGCGAGAAACAGCTCCGCGTTGGCGTGAATGCGCGCGAGTTGTTCGGAGGCAACCTCGGGTCGCAGATTGTCCGGCGACCAGCCCCGTTCGAGCGCGTGAAGGTAGCGCGGCAGGTACTCACGCGCCGGCCAAACTAGCTCGATCGACGGAATCGACATAGACTGGTGCTACGCCAGAACCCCACAAACCTTTCCTCGAAAGGAGATACCAATGCCAAAGTACATCATCGAACGCGAGATTCCGAACGCTGGCGCCCTATCCGGCGCGGATCTCAAGGCGACCGAGACGTCACCAGCTACAGCGTAGTTGCGGCGTTCGGGGAGGCTGGGCTACCCGAGGATAGCCCAGCCTTTCTGTCAGCCTCGTAGCGCCCCGAAAAGCGGCGGCAGCGCGCCGATCACCCACGTAATCGCGGCTGCAATCGCTGCCTGCCGTTTCGTGACCCTGCCCACTACATGCAGTCCGATCGCGAGCAACACCGTTACCCAGATCGTGAAAAGATCGACGCGGCTTGCGAGGGCAATCGCGGTCGCCGACGCATGATCGGGATCCAGAAAGCGCGCGAGATTGAAGCCGACGCTATTCATCGAATTCAATTTCTCGGGAGCCATGATGAGGCCCTGCGCGGCGTTGGTCAGGATCTGCACGATTCGCGGAACTTCAGCGTACGTCGCGATCATGATCGCCGCCGCAACAGATTCCTTGGCATCGAACAGCTTGCCCACTAACCAGAGCACCACCCCGGTGCCAAGTACCGTGAAGGTGAGACCGATCGCAAAGAAGACGGGACCGAAGGTCTCCATGACGCCGCGGCCAGACGCGAGCTGCTCTGCAGTGAGATTGGGATTTTTTGCCAGCATGTCCGCGCTCCGTCTCGCGAACTCCGCGTCCATGATTGGCTGGGTGGCGTTTCTCGTAAGGAAATAGAGGACAGTTCCCACCACGATCAGGATGAAGAGCGGCGTCCCGAATTTCCCGTCGGCTCTCCGCGCGAACACCGAAGACGGAGCATAGAAGATGTCGACGAAGTCCTCCCATAACCCCGCTTTCGCCGGCGCGGGATCCACATCTCTGACTACCTCGGCTTCACTACCCATTGACCGGCCCTCGGAGTTGGGGACACAACCGGGACAACATTAGCACCAATCGTCGCCAAGCATCAAGCACTCCGTCCGCGGTAGTCCGCAGTCAGGGTGCGCTTCTAGGCAGTCGTGAACCGTCGGCTCTCAGCCTAGAGCTTGAGGACCGAGGGCTGAGGACCAAGTGCATTGATAATTGCGTCCTCGATGTTCTCGATTTGGTAACTGTGAATCGAGAGCTGAGGACCAAGTGCATTGATAATTGCGGACTGATTGAGGACCGAGGACCGGGGACAAAAGCCGAGCCGTGGGACAGGTGGCCGAGTTCTGGTTGTGAGCCGTCTTCGCTAACAGCTCCTTAGCTAACAGCTCCTTCGCTGAGAGCTCCTTAGCTAACGGCTCTGAGCAGAAAGCACGCTCTTAAAAGCAGAGGCTTGCGCTCCAGAGCCAGTACGCCCGACGAAACCCGCACTTGTCAGCAATCCGCAGTCCTCAATCAGTCCGCAATTATCAATGCCGTTGGTCAGAGTCCTCGGTCCTCTAGCTCTTAGCTGAC
>CADDZN010000369.1 GCA_902812375.1 bacterium
GGCGTCTCGCCCACTAAGATGCGCCTACTTCTACGGCGGCGACATGACCCGCAAGCTCGCGCTGCTCAAGAAGCGGAAAGGAGGGGAAGAAGCGGATGCGGGATATAGGGCGTGAGCATCCGACCGCGGGCGTTAGTCGGTGCGCTGCGGATCGGCGGAAAGTGACTCGCTCTTACTTGAGTCTATTCGCGGGTTGCGGTGGACTCGACATCGGCTTCGAGCAGGAAGGCTTCGAGGTGAGTCTAGCGCTCGATAAGCGGGCGTCGGCGATTGCATCGTTCAATGCCAATCGTCGGGCTCAGAATGGGCATGTCGGCGACGTGGCAGCATTGACGGCCGACGACCTGGATAATCTCTTTGGCGACCGCTTCGCCCCTGCCGGAGTAATTGGCGGGCCTCCGTGCCAGAGCTTCAGTCGTGGAAATCGCTCAAGATCTCCACAGGACAGCCGCACGGGGTTGGTCATCGTTTTCGTCGAGCAAGCATTGGGGCTGCACCGGAGGACGCCCCTCGATTTCATAGTTATGGAGAACGTTCCGGAACTAATAACCTATGACGAGGGGCGGTTGTTTCGGAATGTGAAAGGCCGACTAAGACGTGCTGGGTTCTCCGTCCGGGAATTGCTGCTGAATAGTGAGAACTTTTCGGTCGCACAAAGGCGTAAACGACTGTTTTTGATAGCTATTCGTTCTGACGCCCTCCGTTCATGGGCGGATATAACTTCTTATGAGAGCCCCCCGAAATGCGTTAAAGATGCGATTGGTCATCTTGCCAGACCGGTGCGTTTTGAGGAGCATCTGACACTGCAAACGGTCATGCAGCATCCTAATCACTGGTGTATGACGCCACGATCCGAAAAGTTCTCGACGGGTCTTTTGCAGCCAGGGACTTCATTTGGTCGAAGCTTTAAAACCCTGCAGTGGGATAAACCGAGCCCAACGGTTTCCTTCGGGCACAGAGAAGTTCACATTCATCCGTGCGGTCACCGACGCCTCAGCGTCTTCGAGAGCATGCTGCTGCAAGGCTTTCCCGAAGACTATGTTCTGAAGGGGACAATATCGGACCAGTTTTCTCAGGTGAGCGAAGCTGTCCCTCCACCGCTTGCACGAGCGATCGCGAGGGTGGTGCAGACGTCACTTAACTCAGATGACTAGACCGGTACGGTGATCTGTTTGAAGTCCGGAGCACCGCTCGAAATCACAACGCGCGAGGCGTCAGCGTCGTACGCGTTCGCAATGAGTTCACGAAAAGCTGCCCAAGGCTCACGATAAATGCCGTCAGTCACTCGAGCGATGATACGCTGGCTGGTGGACAGCTCCGTCTGAACGATGTCGCCGCTCTCAGCTGCGGTCCGGATCCGGTCCGCTAGTTTGGTCACGGCTGGTTTCACGCACGAATCCCCTGGCTGTCTGCCTACCGAGGTACTCATACCGCGTCTAGGCAGCTAGCTACGGCAACAGACGAGGCAGGAATTGGCTGATCGCATCTCTCCCGATCGTCGCTCCGCCAACATGCGAGCGATTAAATCTAAGGACACGAACCCCGAGATGGTCGTTCGGCGACTGCTCCACCGAGCCGGATTTAGGTTTCGCCTTCACCGCAAGGATTTACCGGGTCGGCCAGATCTCGTCTTCCCGCGCTATAAGGCCGTCGTCTTTGTACACGGCTGTTACTGGCACAGTCATGGGTGTTCTGTTGGCGGCAAAGGACCCAAGAGCAATGAGGCATACTGGATACCCAAACTAAGCCGGACAAGGGTTCGTGATGCCGAACATCGGGAGCGACTAGCAAAGCTGGGCTGGAGGTCGATAGTTGTTTGGGAATGTGAAATTTCCAAAAATGACACTTTGGACCGATTGACTCGATTCCTGCGGACGAGCGGTCCCTGAACGTCAGTACCTCCACTGCCAACCGATTGCCCCCGCCGCCCTCCAACCTACTTCGCCGCTCCGGCACTAACGCATGTCACTCGACTCTTTAAGAATTTAACGGAATCATAGCGGCATGGCGGAAGGGGCCCGACCACCGCGCTCGAAAGCGGCGGCGCAGAATGCTGCGACTGCCCCGGGGCTTAAGCCGGCAGCTTGACCTTCGCGCTCTTGCGCGCCTTGCGGACGCTCGTGAGCACCGCCGCTTTGTCCTTGCCCTGCAGCTGCTTCACACCCTTGTAGGCACGCTGGCTCGTGTAGCCGCGCAGGTTCGGAGCGGCAGGCGCTGTGCTAGTCTTGGCCATATCCGTCACACCTTGGCCAGGATTTGTTTCACGCCCTCCGGGTCGGCTTCGATCATCGACAGATACACCTTCGAGCCGGTGTCGGGCTCGCGCCGATGCTGCTCCCAGTCCCGCAGCGTGCCGAGCGGCAGTTTGAAGTCGTTCGAAAATTCATTCTGGCTCTTCCCGATCCGCTTGCGCAGAGCCTTGATGTCGACCGGGTTGACCACGCGGGCGCGGGTCTCGTCGCCTCCGGCGAAGGCAATCGCATCCTCAATGCCCGCCGCGATCTTGTTGAATGCGCTCTTCATTTCTTCTTCCTCAACGTATCTCTCAACTGGCTCGTCAGTTTCGCCAGGGCGTTGCGTTCGGCCTTGCTCAAATTCGCTCTTTCGTTCTTCCCAAAAACGGTCAGCAGAAAAACCGGGATGTCGTTGCCGCCGAACCAGGTAACGACCCTGTATCCTCCTGACTTGCCGGTGCCGGGCTTCTTGTGTCGCAACTTCCGGCAGCCGCCCGTTCCCTGCATCAAGTCGCCGGCTGTCGGATCGCCTGCGACGGCAGCAACAACCGCTTCGCGCTCCTCCTCACTCATCCCGGCGCCCTTGGCAGCCGCCAGGAATGCATTCGTTTCGATAACTGTCTGCACGTCCAGTATATACGGCAGTGCCGTAGTACAGACAAGTGTCTTGTGGGTTCCTTAACGATACGCCCACCGAACCGGCTCCGCATCTCACCCAGCCCCAACCGTGGCCTACGCCGCCGTCCGACCTACTTCGCCGCCCCAGCACTGATCCATGTCACTCGACTCTTTAAGAATTTAGCGGAATCATTGCGGCCATGGCGGAAGGGGCCAAGCCACCGCGGAAAACTGCGGCGCAGAAAGCTGCGCCCGCACCTGTGCCTGTGCCTGAACTCACCGCCGATCTCGCATCCTCCGAAGCCCCCGAGC
>CADDZN010000370.1 GCA_902812375.1 bacterium
GCTACGCGAGCGCACGCTGCTCAAAGAGTTCGCCGAATACCAGGCATTCTCCGGCCGCAAGCTGCGCGTCTTCAGGCTGGAAGCCGTCCGCGCCGGCTTCAAGAAAGCCTGGGCCGAGCGCGATTACCCGACGATTCTCCAGGTGGCGGAGAAGATCCCCGAGGAGGTGCTGCAGGAGGATCCAAAGTTGTTGATGTGGTATGACCAGGCGAGGACGAGGATGGGAGGCACGTGAACGAGATGAGCCTATTCCGCACGCAAAGGAACCAGCGATCAATTCCCAGCTCGCCCTCCCAGTTATTCCATAATCTCCGAAGAAGTGATGACATCAAGTTTTTGTGGGCGCACCAGGAACGGCTGCTGGATGACTACTACCAGAATTTCCTCGACGAGCCGAACGTCGCGCTTGAGCTGCCCACCGGGTCGGGCAAGACATTGGTGGGCCTATTGATAGCTGAGTTCCGACGGCAAGCACGGCGCGAGCGCGCAGTATACCTTTGCCCCACACGGCAGCTTTGCAGTCAGGTGAAGCAGCACGCCGATAGATACGGAGTTGCGTGCTCTCTCCTAATTGGAACGAAAGGTCAGTACGATACTCAGCAGTTCATGAACTACCAGCGCGGCAGCGCGATTGCGATAACCACTTATAGCGGCATCTTCAACTCTCACCCCGCCATTGATGATCCCCAGGTGATCATTTGTGACGATGCCCACGCCGGAGAGAGCTTCATAGCCGCCCTTTGGAGTCTCGACATTGACCGCGCTGAAATGCCAAACCTGTACCAAGCATTGATTGACTTCTTCGGCGATGCGATCCCTGACCACATGCGCAGACGCATTCGCAGGCCAGTGAGTGATCCTTACGAAAAGGACCATGTCGAGATCGTGCCTTCGCCCGCTTACTCTGGCCGGATAGACGGCCTGGCCGATCTTCTCGATGAGCATTGTCGCAACAGCGATCTACGGTATCCGTGGAGCATGCTCCATGGGCATCTTGAAGCGTGTACGATTTACGCCTCGCCCAACTCCATTCTGATTCGTCCCGTGATCCCCCCCACCGAGACGCACCCGCCGTTCGCGGGCGCCGCCCAGCGCGTGTTCATGTCAGCGACACTCGGCGAAGGTGGAGACCTAGAACGGATCACCGGCGTACGAAGAATTGGACGCTTACCACTCCCACCGGATTGGGAAAAGCGTAGTTCGGGACGACGCCTGATTCTGTTTCCCAATCTCCTGAACAATGAATCGGACTCGCGCGCCGTATTGAACGAGGTGCTGAGCGGGCCTGAGCGAGTGCTTGCTCTGGTAAAGGACAAAAGACTCCTCGCGAGGTTCCGCCGGGAGTACGAAAACGTCACCCAGATATTTGAAGCAAGCGACATCGAAGGTGATCTCAGCCCGTTCACTACTTCGACGACTCCGGCCTCATTAGTGCTGGCAAACCGCTACGACGGAATTGATCTGCCCGGCGATACATGCCGCCGGCTAGTCTTTGTCGGCCTCCCGTCCTACTCAAACCTACAAGAGAGATTTCTGTGGCAGCGCCTAGGCGCCACTTCGTTACTCCGCGATCGCACGAGGACAAGAATCGCTCAAGGTCTTGGCCGATGCACCCGAGACGAAACCGATTACGCCTTGGTCCTGATGGTTGGACCTGACCTCCTGAAGTGGTGTTGTACCACGTGCAACACGGATGGCATGAATCCCGAGCTGCAGGCTGAGATAGCTTTTGGTATTGAGAACTCGACGGGCCGATCAGTAGACGAATTCCGACAACTCTGCGAAGCATTTTTCGAGCAGGGCGAAGCCTGGGCCGACGGCAACCAGGACATCATCGACCGACGGGAATCAGCAGAAAAGCGAGTGGATAAAATTGCAGTAGCTTTGCGGGCGTCGGTTGTCCACGAGGTCGACTATGTATATTCAATGTGGGGACATGAGTTCACGAAAGCCCATCAGGAGGCGCTTGCGGCGGCGGACGCGCTATCGGGCGGCAACGAGCTGAGGCCCTACCGCGCATTCTGGTATTACCTTGCGTCAGTGGCTGCGAGCCACGCGTTCAAACAAACGGCGGATAACCGATGGAACGACAATTTTGCGGATGATGTAAGTCGCGCGGCAGCATCTACAACGGGTATTCAATGGCTGGCGGGATTGCGGCGTCTGTGTGCCGGCATCAACTTCGATTCGACCGCGCCCTCCGTCAACTCAGAAGTTATCATCGAGCTATTGAGTGAGTGGAAGATTGTTGGCCCCCACTTCGAGAGGCAACTCAACGCGGCGAGGCAGGATATTTCGCAAGCGGTGGCCCCCCGCTTCGAGGCTGGTATGCGAATACTAGGTAGAATGCTAGGCTGTGAGGTCCGTTGTTGGAACAAGAGTGGCGCGCCGGACTGCCTATGGTTGCTGGTTGGACAGGAGGGAATCGTCTTCGAGGCGAAATCTGACGAAAGCCCTAACGATCCCATAAGTCTGAGCACAGTACGTCAGGCACGTACTCACCAGGATTGGATTCGCTCCGCTCACGAGGTCCCCGGCGAGGTTGTGCTTCGTACCGTTGTGATCACGCCGCGCGCAACGGTTAGTCCTGAAGCGCAGGCGGTTGCGGGGGACTTGCGCGTTGTGAGTCCAGCCACCATTCAGACGATTTTCAATCGGGCAGCGGTGACACTAAATTCCATTCGAGCAAGGGCGCGAAACCTCTCAGACGAGGACCTGACGAACCTAATCAATGAGGAGTATCGGGCTGCCCAATTGACCCATTCTGAGATCAAAGCCGTGCTTACGCAGCAGATCGTCTCCTCACTACCTACCGCGGGAAGCGCATCGAAGTGAGCGCCGAAGCAGGGAAGCTGGCCCGAGTGCAAATGGCTAGGTTGGCAGGAACACGTGGGAAAGGGCGAAAGGCTATCTCGGGCAAGGAAAGGACCGGCGACTGGCTGCTTAGCGTCGTCCACTGCCAGCCCGGCCGGCTCACTGATGTCTTTAACCTGTGGGGCGAAACTTTCTGCCGGGTCTGGCTCCCGACGGAGAACGTCGTCGTCCGGGTCCGCGCCGACGATCTCATGCCGCTGTCGCAGGCGCCGGCACCTGACGCGCATCACATCGGCTACGTCGCCGCGGCCGCTCGCATCGCC
>CADDZN010000371.1 GCA_902812375.1 bacterium
CGCCCAACTGCAACGTAAAAACTACCGGCAGGCAGCAGGTAGCCGAACCGGCCGGTGGCACCGAGGCTTTTCGATGCGGGGTCAGGTGAAACGACACCCGTTAGTCAAACCCGGAAGCGCCACGACGAAGAGCCAGTAGCCAACAGCCGGTTCGGCCAACAGCCGCCTGCCGGTAGTTTTACGTAAGATCGGCGTCCTCGATTTGCGGGAAGAATCCCGGGGCTCGAGTAACGCACCGGATTTTTGTCACGGCGCGACCAGCGCCTGATACACGAGGTTCTTGAAGTTCCCGCCCGGCTCGCTCTTCCTCGGCAGCCGATTCTCCATGAACACGATCACCAGATGCTCCTTCGGATCGACCATGTACGACGATCCATAGGCTCCGCCCCAGTTGTACGAGCCTACGGACGCGACATTGTCGCATCCCGCGCGCTCGTGAACCTCGAAACCGAGTCCGAACCCGTCGCACGGACTCGACTTCGTGAAGAGAGAATCCGATTGATTGGTCGTCATCAACATCACGGTGTGAGGCGCGAGGATTCGCACTCCGTCGAGCTGTCCACCGTTCGCTATCATCTGCAGAAACCGCGCGTAATCACGCGCTGTCGATAGCAATCCCGCGCCGCCCGAGAAATTCCGGCGTGGGCCATCCGCATACGCGCCCTGTCCTCTCGCATTGTCCGGCGCTCGTTGGAGACGTCCCACGCTATCATTCATGTATACCGTCACGAGTCGCTGCCGCTTCTCGGCCGGAACAAAAAAGAAAGTGTCTTTCATTCCGAGCGGCTCGGTGATGCGTGTGCGTACGAACTGATCGAACGGGATTCCCGACGCGCGCTCCACGACGCAGCCGAGGATGTCGAGGTTGTAGCCATAGACAAAGCGGGTGCCGGGCTGCGCAACGAAGGGAAGTGAGGCGAGCCGCTCCATCGTTGCGCAGACCGGCTCATCCTTGTCGGCGGTGTACCAGCCCCAACCCGCGGCGGGTCCAAGTCCTTTCGCAGCGTAGAGCGGGGCAATTATGGAATCAGTTCCGTACGAGATCCCGGCGGTGTGAGTCAGCAGATCGTGGATCGTGATCTCCCGCTTCGCCGGCGAGATCACCCGACCGGTGTCAGACCGCGTCGCCACGGTGGTGTGCGCAAACTGCGGAATGAAGCGGCTGACAGGGTCGTTGAGATTGATCTTTCCTTCCTCGAAGAGCATCAGCACGGCGGCGCTCGTGATCGCCTTCGTTTGCGACGCGATGCGGAAGATCGCGTCCATCGTCATTGGCTTGCGCGATTCCTTGTCCGACCAGCCGACCGCGCGCTGGTAGACGGGCTGGCCGTTGCGCAGCACGAGCGCGACAGCGCCGGCGATCTCATTTTTGTCGACATTGCTCTGGAGCGCTTGGTCGATGCGCGCCAGTCGAGCGACATCGAAGCCATTCACGATGCGGCTCGATGAGCCAATCGTGGTTGATTGTGCGGTACCGAGGGCAGGCGCGAAACTCAGCGCGAGCAGGATCGAGAAGCGAGCGATTCTTGTCATTGGAGTCCTCCGTTGTCGCATACCAGGGCACCCAGCGCCTCGCTCGCGAACCTATGTGCAGAGTCATTCGCAGTCCATAGGGTCATCAGAGATCCGTGATCGGCCGGTAATCGGCGACAAACTTTTCAACAGCCGCAGAAACATCTGCGGCGGGAGTGCTCGCCGACATTGCCCTCTGTCGGAGAGAGATAGCGATTAGCGAACCCCAAGCAGACTGGAGCGCTAACGGCACTCCCGCGTGCTTTTGGTGTCGCGGAAGGTCACCCCCGGTCGTACATACAATCCCACAGCCCGCATTACTATTTGCCACAACCTAACGGATAGGTTATATTGTGCCCGAGGTGTACCGCGACGGGGCTTCGTCTTCAAGATTTACCTGCCTCCACGCGAACATGGACCGCCGCATGTCCACGTGCATAAGGGCGGGCATCATGTGGTCATCGATCTCGGCGGTTCGCACACACCAGCATTCCCGTTACGAGCCTCGGATATGCCAGCGCGCGACGTAGTGAGGGCGGTTCGGATTGCCGAAGCAAACAAATCGAAGCTTGTAGCCGAGTGGGAGAAACACCATGGGACGTAGCGGGCTAACAGAAAGGGAAATCCGCGCAATGATTCCCGCGGCACGCGCTCGTGAACGCAAAGCGGCGCGATCGGAAGCACGCGCGAGATCTGCTCGATACGATGCTCCTACGCGCCGCATTGAAGTTGAGCTGAAGAACGGCGCGGCCTTCGCGTTCCCCACGACACTCGCCGGACTCGGATTGGAGAGTGCGACGCCATCGCAACTCGCGCGGGTGGAGGTCGATCCATCAGGCGAGGGACTGCACTGGCCCGAGATCGATGCGGATGTCAGCGCGCCGGCAGTTTTCGAGCTTCTGCTCGGTACCGCTCACATCATGAGGCTTGCCGCACGGCGGGCAGGCTCTGCGCGAAGTCCAAGGAAAACCAAGTCGTCTCGCGCGAACGGCGCGTTGGGTGGCCGGCCTCGTCGGCGTCGGGCATCTTAACGGTACTGCAGAGGAGCCGATCGGCCACTACTCGCTCGGGAAGACAAAGTCCAAGTCTTAAGCTGAGCCCCCGAGGATTGCGGCGGGCCGAATGGCGACATAACGTCGGGCAGAGAAGGAATCCGAAAACTCCATCCACTCTGTCATGCGCTCACTGATCGCCACGGCTGCCGTCGCCATCGCGTCATCGTCCCTCTCGGCGCAGCAGCTCCCGCGCGCCGTTTACATCGATCCGCCGCGCGACAGTGCGCACCCCGCGCGCATGGAGGTGCTGCACATTCCGTCCGGCGGCGTGAAGATCAACGGCGTCGCGTACCTCGCGCCTGGCGCCGGCGCGCATCCGACGTTCGTGCTCTTTCACGGACTGCCGGGCAACGAGAAGAATCTCGACATTGCGCAGGCAGTGCGGCGCGATGGGTGGAATGCGATCACCGTGAACTATCGCGGATCGTGGGGTAGCCCTGGCGAGTTTCGGTTCGCCAATAATCTGGAAGACGCGGATGCCGTTCTCGCTTTCATTCGTGATACCGCGAACGCACGGAGGCTTGGCATCGATACGCAT
>CADDZN010000372.1 GCA_902812375.1 bacterium
CAACAGCGATGCGTTCTCGACCGGGTCCCACGCCCATTAGCCGCCCCACCCGAGCTCGACGTACGCCCACCACATGCCGAGAATGATTCCGACGGTGTTGAAGAACCACGCGAGCAGCGCCCATCGTCTAACCGCGGCTAGCCACTCTGCATCGAGTCGTCTCGTCAATAGCGCGGCGATCGCGAAAGCAAATGGAATCGAAGTGCCGACGTAGCCGAGGTAGAGGTTCGGCGGATGGATCGCCATTCCCGGATTCTGGAGCTGCGGATTGAGCCCGCGTCCGTCGGGCGGAATCCAGTCGAGTCGCTGGAACGGATTGGAGCCGAGGCAGATCGTCGCGAGAAAGAAAATGAGAATCAAGGCGAGAGTGCCGGCGACGTACGGCATCAGCTCGCGATTGCGGGTGCGGTTGGTCCAGAGCGTGATCGCCGTATAAATCGAAAGTATGAGCGCCCAGAACAGAAGTGATCCGGACTGCCCGCCCCAGAACGCCGTGATCGTGTAGACCTTGGGGAGATTCGCGCTGGTGAACGACGCGACGTACTTGATCGAGAAATCATGGGTGAGGAGCGCCGTCCAGAGGCCGAGTGACGCGAGCACGACCATCGCCAGCGTTGCGTACAATGCGCGCTCGCCGCTCTCGATGAGATCGCCGCGGCGCATGTGTCCGCCAGCGAAGGACACCGTTGCCGCCCAGACCGCCATGAGGAGAGCTACCCAGAGTGAGAGCTCACCAACCAGGATCACGCGCGCTGCTCCGATTTCTTATAGCCAGGAGTGTCCTTGTATTTCTCGGGCGCGTTCTCGTAGCGCGACGCGCATTTGGCGAGCAGAGTCGTCGCGCGGAAAGTGCCATCGTGTCCGAGTCGTCCTTCGACGACGACATCGACCCCATCGGTAAAAGTGTCGGGCGTGATGCCGCGATAGACGACGTTATAGGTCTGGGCACCGTCCGTCATCTTGAATGCGACCTGGCGTCCGCCCGGGTCGCGCACGATCGACCCATTCACCACGCGCGCGCCAACTTTCACGCCCGTCTCGTAGAACGTCGGATCGGATTTCGTCTTGGCGGAAAGCTCGGCGGGCGTCAGATAATAGACGCCCGTGTCCTTGATGGCGCTCGCGGCGAGATAGCCCGCCGTTCCTATGACGAGAGCGCCGCCGATGATGAACTTGGTGCGTGGCTTCACGACCGGAATATATGGCAATGCACCGGGCGAGTTGAAGCGTTGCGGGTGAGGTCGCGCCGGACGCGGCGTAAGAGTTAATTTCGCGGCGCACACCATGACCAAACCTTCGCCGACCGCACCGGCTGACGCCGACGCGCGGGCCGCCCTACTCGCGCGATTGCGTCAACTCGAGAACGCTTCGCAGACGCTCGATCCTGGAGCCAACCGCCGCAAGAAGTTGCGAAGCGCGGTGTTCGCATCGGCCGAGCGGTTTCTGCGAAAGCTGAGCTCGATGAAGGGATACGTGGAGACGGAGGACAAAGGCGCACGGTTGCTCGAACGCCCCATCTCTGAGCATGGCATCCCTATCGAAGACGCGATCGAGATCCTCGAGCGAGATGTGCTCAAACCAGGCGGTAATCCCGCCGCGGCCGGCTACCTCGCCTACATCCCCGGCGGCGGACTCTACCACTCCGCGCTCGGTGATTTCCTCGCGGCCGCAAGCGACAAGTACGCGGGAGTTTTTTTCGCTGGCCCTGGTGCAGTCCGCATGGAGAACATGCTAGTGAGATGGGTTGCGGATCTCATCGGTTACTCCCAGAGCGCGGGTGGACACATTGCGTCGGGCGGAAGTCTCGCGAATCTCGCGGCGATCACGACCGCCCGCGATGCACGTGGATTGAAGTCGGCTGATTTTCCGAGCGCTGTGGTCTATCTCACGAGTCAGGCGCATCACTCTGTGGACAAGGCGCTCAGAATCGCCGGACTCGGCGAAGCGAAGCTGCACTACGTCGAGATGGATGATCGCTTCCGGATGCGCACCGATGCGCTCGACGCCGCAATTGCCGCCGACCGCGCGCAAGGCCTCACCCCGTGGCTCATCATCGCGACGGCGGGGACGACTGACACCGGCGCGGTAGATCCACTCGATGCAATCGCGACGATCGCGGCGCGCGAAAGATGCTGGTTCCACGTCGATGCAGCCTACGGGGGATTCTTTATACTCACCGAGCGCGGCCGAGCGATGCTCAAGGGGATCGAGCGATCGGACTCGGCGATTCTCGATCCGCACAAGAGTCTGTTCCTGCCGTGGGGATCGGGAATGGTGCTGGTTCGCGACGTGAATGCTCTCGCGAGAGCGCACAGCTACTCCGGTCATTACATGCAGGACGCGACAGCGGTGGCTGGAGAAATGTCGCCAGCGGAAGTATCGGCGGAGCTCACCAAGCCGTTCCGCGCACTTCGCATGTGGCTGCCCTTGATTCTGCTCGGCGTCAAACCGTTTCGGGCCGCGCTCGAGGAGAAGCTGCTCCTTGCCAGATACTTTTTCGAGGAGGTGCAGACGCTCGGGTTCGAGGTTGGGCCATCCCCTGACCTGTCGATCGTGACCTTTCGCTGGGCGCCCGCTGGTGCGAGCCTCGAGCAAGCGAACGAGTTGAATCGCGCGATCGTTGACGGGGCGCGAAAAGATGGGCGGGTGTTTCTGTCGTCGACGATGCTCGACGGGAGGTTCACGATCCGGATGGCGGTGCTAGGGTTTCGGACGCACCGGAGGACGATCGACCTTTGCTTGAGGGTGCTCGAGGAGCAGGTCCGGCGGCTCGGCTAAATCCAAGGTCTGTAACTGCAACTGAACGGGCGAGAGCTCCAAGTCGGTTAGATGCTAGTTGGTCAGTTCACGACGTCGGGACTCTACTGGTGGCGTTCGTAGCACAGGCAGTGGCTCTAACGCCAAAGAGGTAAGTCTGGGCGTCGTGAACTAGCAACTGCGGACTAACTGACTTGGAGCTCTCGCCCGTTCAGTTGCTTTTAAAGCTCGAAGCGTGCCTGGATGCCAGTCGCCAGATGGACGCTTCCGGCCTGGCCCTACCTTATGGTATGCGAGAGAACCGCAACCCCCGCCCCCGCCCCGAGCGCATCCCAGGTG
>CADDZN010000373.1 GCA_902812375.1 bacterium
TCATTACCTGCTGGCCGGAAGACGGCGGACCATACATCACGCTGCCGATGGTGATCTCGAAGGATCCGAAGCGCGGAATCCGCAACGTCGGCATGTACAGGGTTCAGGTGATGGGGCCTCGCACGCTCGCAATGCACTGGCAGCGGCACAAGGTCGGCGCGGCTCACTGGCGGGAGATGGCGGAGAAGGGCGAGCGAATGGACGTCGTCATCGCCATCGGCGCCGATCCGGCGTCCGTGTACTCCGCCTCGGCGCCACTTCCTCCGACGATCGACGAATTCCTTTTCGCGGGATTTCTCCGGCAATCGCCGGTGAGTCTCGCGAAAGCCGTTACGTGCGATCTTGAGGTGCCAGCCGAAGCAGAGTTCGTGATCGAGGGCTACATCGATCCCGCCGAGCCGCTGGTGATCGAGGGGCCGTTCGGAGATCACACTGGATTTTATTCAGAGGCCGATCTCTATCCGCAGGTTCATGTGACGGCACTCACGATGCGGCGTTCACCGGTTTACGCGACAACTATTGTGGGGCGTCCGCCGATGGAGGACTACTACCTTGGTCACGCGACGGAGCGGATTTTCCTGCCTCTCCTTAAGCTGACGATCCCAGAGATTGTCGATTACCACATGCCGGCCGAGGGAATTTTTCACAACCTCGTCTTCGTGTCCATCGATAAGCAGTATCCGGGACAGGCATACAAGGTGATGAATGCGATGTGGGGCCAGGGTTTGATGTCGCTGGCGAAAGTGATAATTGTCGTCGACAAGGATGTCGACGTGCAGAACGAGAAAGAGGCGTGGTGGGTCGCCCTCAATCATATAGATCCGGAGCGCGATGTCAGATTTTCAATGGGGCCGATCGACGTCCTCGATCATTCGAGCAGAGCATTCACTTACGGTTCGAAGATGGGCATCGATGCAACGAGAAAATGGCCGGAAGAAGGATTCACCCGGAATTGGCCGAAATTGATCGAGATGGATGCCGCAACGAAGCAGCGCGTCGACGCGATTTGGGCAAAGCTCGGACTTGGGCCCACTGAGCGGTCGGCGAGGTGGCGGACGAATGACAGCTAGCCCGGGCGGACCTTCGCCGGCGGCTGCCCGCGAAGGGCAGACGTTCCACGGGCGCGGGCTTCTGCTGCGCCACGCTAATCTGGTGCGGCTGCCGCATACAATATTTGCGCTACCATTCGCGCTGGTCGGCGTCGTGCTCGCGAGCTACCTCGCGCCCATTACCTGGCGGGACGTCGTCTGGGTGGTGATAGCGTTTACGAGCGCGCGGTTCGCGGCGATGGGCTTCAACCGGATTGTCGATCGCGAGATAGATGCGCGAAACCCGCGAACGCGCTCACGGGAAATCCCTTCTGGCGCGATGAGTGTGCGCGAGGCAGGCATCGCGGTCGTAATTGCGTGCGTGATTTTTGTCATTGCAGCGTGGCGACTGAATACTTTGTGTTTGTGGTTGTCGCCGGTGGCGCTCGTGTGGGTTTTGTTCTACAGCTACACCAAACGATTTACTCGCTGGTCGCACCTGGTGCTCGGCGTCGGACTCTCGATCGCACCAGTTGGCGGATATTTAGCGATCACCGGACACTGGAGCAGTCCGTGGTGGATGCTCGTGGCGCTCGCGATCGCCGTCGCTACCTGGGTGGGCGGATTCGATATGTTATATGCGCTCCAGGACGTCTCCTTCGACCGCGAGAATGGGCTGTACTCGGTGCCGGCGACGTTCGGCGAAGCCAACGCACTTAGAATCGCGCGCGTGATGCACTTTCTGACAGTGGCGGCGCTTGCGATTGCGGGAGTCGGTGCGGGGTCGGGAGCCATCTATTTCGCTGGTGTCATCGTTGCCGCGTTGCTGCTGCTCTATGAGCATTCACTGGTGAAGGTTGATGACTTCTCGCGACTCGACGCCGCGTTCTTCACTATGAACGGCGTGATCAGCATTCTCTTCCTGGGTTTTGTTCTAGCCGAGCGGCTGCTTCGATGAGCGCCGTTCCGCCGATCGTCTTCGGGATCACCGGTGCGTCGGGCGCCCCGTACGCGGTGCGGCTGCTCAAGGCACTTACCGCGGCGCATCGGCCTGTTTCGCTCATTGTCTCCAAGTACGGGATGCGGTTGCTGGCGACCGAATCCGGGATCGAATCGATCGACGCGCTAAGGGACGCGGTGGGAATCGATGCGTGGGCCTCCTACGTCGAGGTCTTCTCCAACGATGATCGTGGCGCACCACCGGCGTCCGGATCTGCGCGTACAGCCGGGATGGTGGTGTGTCCGTGCTCGATGGGGACGCTATCTGCCATCGCCGTTGGCGCTTCGAGGTCGCTGATCGAGCGCGCTGCCGATGTCACGTTGAAGGAACGGCGGAAACTGATTCTCGTGCCCCGCGAGACACCGCTCAGCGCGATCCATTTGGGCAACATGCTACGTTTGGCGAGAGCTGGCGCGGTGGTGATGCCCGCGTCACCGGGGTTTTATCACCAGCCAAAACAGATCGCGGATTTGGTCGATTTTGTTGTTGCGCGTGTTCTCGACCAATTCGGAGTGGAACAGAATTTCGTCGCGCGGTGGAAAGGCCAGTAGCTGCGATTGCGTCACCCGAACCACGCCTACCGACAACGGTCGCGCTGGATCAGCTAACCTGCTTCGTCCTCTTCATCTCCTGCGGAAACCGCCGAAACCACGACGAGAGGAGCAGCAGCTCGTCGATCTCATGGGTCGGAATCTGGGCAGTCGGTTGCACCTTCTCGGAGAAGACGTCCTCGACCAGGTGCTTGAGAGTGCGACGATCGCTCGTCGACTTCGGTTTCCCCAGCTCGGCGCGGACCACTCCGCGTCTGATCAGATAAACGCGGTCCTCCCCTTCGTGGCCCGGCACCGTATAGACAAAGGAGAGGTTTTCCACCGCGAAACGCAGTCTTCCGAACTGGGCGCGCAAAGCTTCGAGTCGCTCGAGCTTGTCGCGACAAACCGCGGCTCTCTCGTATTGGAGCTCCTCACTCAGCTTCTGCATCTGCGAGCGAAGCGCGTTGAGCGGACCATCGTCCGAGCCATCCAGAAACGCACGCGCAAGCCGCACCTGCTCGACGTACTGTG
>CADDZN010000374.1 GCA_902812375.1 bacterium
CCTGCCGTCCTCAACCTCTCCGCATACGAATCTTTCTTCGACGAGCGCCGGCCGTTCTTCGTCGCGGGACGGGGACTTTTCCGCTTCGACGTGAACTGCAACCAGGTCAACTGCAACGGCGAAGGTATCTACTATAGTAGACGCATCGGACGCACCCCGGAGCTTGCGGGCGTTTATGGCGACACCGTTCCGCTGCAGCCGGTAACGATTCTGGGCGCCGCGAAATTGCTGGGTCGATTTCCACGGGGTCTAACCGTTGGAGTGCTGGACGCCGCTACCCAGCGGTCCGCCGGTCCCGGTGGGACGACCTACGATCCACAGACAAACTTCGGAGTAATTCGCGCTACTCAGGATTTCCGCGGCGGCAAAAGTACCGTCGGCGCAATCCTGACTTCAGTGAATCGCAATCTGGATCGGTGGTCATCGCCGTATTTGGCGGCCAGTGCTTACGCGGGCGGCCTCGATTTCCGCCATCGCTTCCTCAACAACGTCTACGAGGTTTCGGGCTCACTAGACAAGAGCCGCGTACAGGGTAGCGCCTCAACGATTGCGTCGCTCCAGACCAATGGCGTACACGAATTCCAGCGTCCGGACGCAAACCTCACCTTCGACCCAAATCGCACTCTGCTCGACGGTGACGCTGAAGAGATCAAGCTGGGAAAGATTGCCGGACAACACATCAACTTCGAGTCCGCTTTCCAGCGGCGCTCACCAGGCTTCGAGACGAACGATCTTGGGTTCCTGCGTCGCGCCGATCAACAGTCGTGGAGCACGTGGGTTGGGTTTTCGGATCGCAAGCAGCGCAAGCTCTACAACCGGTTCAACTGGAACAACAACTGGTGGCAGTACTGGACGACCGCGGGCCTCCCACTGGAGGCGGCGTACAATACCAATCTCCACGTGACCTTCAGAAATAACTGGGGCATTCACACTGGTGGAACGATTGGTCAGCTCGGCGCGACCTACGACGATCGCGCGGCACGCGGAGGACCCGCCGTGCGGCAGGACCCTTACCTCGCTCCCTGGATCTTCATCATCGGCGACGACCGTAAGGCGATTGTGCCATCCGTGTCCGGCAACTTCTTCCGCGGTGAGGGAGGACGAAACTCGCAGGTGAATGTCAATCCGCAGCTCGACTTCAAGGCTGTGGGACGACTCAGCTCGTCGCTCGCGCTTGGGCTGTCGCACAACATCTCAGACAACCAGTGGTACGGCAACTTCGATGATGCCGGTGTGACGCACTACACCTTTGCGCATCTGGACCAGAAGACTACGTCAGTGACGATGCGGCTGAACTACACCTTCTCGCCGAATGCATCGCTCCAGACTTACCTGCAGCCATTCGTATCGAAGGGCACCTACAGCAACGTGAGGCAGTTGTCTGCGACGCCACGCGCGGGGGATTATGAGGATCGCTACGCTCCATACCTGAATTCGTCCGTCACGGACAATCCGGGCGGGTTCAACTTCAAGCAGCTACAGTCGAACGTGGTTTATCGCTGGGAGTACAAACCCGGGTCGACTCTCTTTCTCGTCTGGAACCAGGGCCGACAGGGCTACGATCCATTTCAGGGTAACAACCAATTCCGGGGCGATGTCCGAGATCTGTTCAGTCTGCACCCGGCTAATACTTTCTTGATCAAGGTGTCGTACTGGTTGAATAGGTAGACTGGTATCGGGCGTGCCGCATTTGGCATCTCGGTACTGCTCGAGGTTGAACTGCAACTGAACGGGCGAGAGCTCCGAGTCGGTTAGATGTTAGTTGGTCAGTTCACGACGTCGGGACTCTACTGTTGGCGTTCGTAGCACAAGCAGTGGCTCTAACGCCCCTGGAGTAAGTCTGGGCGTAGTGAACTGGCGGACTCTTGACTAACTGACTTGGAGCTCTCGCCCGTTCCGTTGCTTTTAAAATCCGGAGGTACCTAGATGCCAGGTCTCAGATGCCAGACATCTAGGTGTCAGCCAACCCGAGCCACTCCTCCGCCGCTCGGCGATCACGAAACACCTGGACGACCTGACCGAGACTTTCGGCGTGCAGCGCGAACATTCGCGCCATTCCGAAAGTTCCGTCGCCGCT
This sequence comes from bacterium, assembly GCA_902812375.1. Lineage (GTDB taxonomy): Bacteria > Gemmatimonadota > Gemmatimonadetes > Gemmatimonadales > Gemmatimonadaceae > UBA4720. The sequence goes on from CADDZN010000374.1 coordinate 2,078, forward strand.
CGCAACGAACGCGCGCCGCACGCCGGGCGCAAAAAACGAATCACGCGCCGTCTCCTTGACCGTATTGGCCGAGAGGAGGACCTCGGTGACGCCGCTCATGTCCGCGAGCTGCTGGTAGTTGGGATCGAACAGCGGGTCGCCGCGAAGCCGGCGGTTGTGCTCGAGAACCTCAGTTTCGGTTGCGGCTCCCCAGATCTGGCTGAGGACCAGCTTTCTCTCGGGATCGATCGTGTACGTCACGGGCACCGGCCCTTCCGGAAAGAGGTTGTCGTCAGTCGCTCAAGTGCGGCTGCTAGCTCGGGAACGGTTCGTCCGCCGACGGCCCGTAGCTGCCCGGAACCGGAATTCCCAACAGGCGAAGATAAACGCCGAGTTGGGCACGGTGGTGCGCGATGTGTGTAACGATAAACGTGCGCAACGCCTTCGCGCGCGGTCCCCTGAACGCCACTCTTTCACCATTGCGGAATGTCCAGGGCACCATGGCGGTCTCCCACGTCTGCGACTTGACCAGACTCAACAATTTCCCGCTCACCTCGTCGAACATCTTCACGCGCTCGGCGCCATTCGCCGGATTGGCCTGCGGCCGCGGAGCAGTCGCGAAATCGAAATCCTCGGTCGTCAGGATCGTGATTCCAAGCCCGGGCAACTGCGCAACGTGAGTGGCCAGCCGGTCGAGCGTCATCGACTTCTCGTGAGGACGCCAGTCGTTTTTGCCATCTGGCACTCGCTCGAGAATGCGTCGAGTGGTTGCGATCTCCTGCTCCAAGTCGGGATAGAGAAGTGAGAACGGGGTTTCAGAGGTGAGTGGGTTCTCGGTCGTAGTTGTGGCAGTCATGGATCTCTCAATGGGAAACGGTGGAATCTTGCGATCGATATACAATAAATCCTGACGGCAATCCCAAGCCAGTGGCTACTCCGACCTCGGTCTCCCCCGCCTTTCCCCTGTAGCCGCGAGAGCAGAACTTCGAAGCCGCAACAGGCAATGCCCCGTCACCGCACGCCGTAAACGGT
>CADDZN010000375.1 GCA_902812375.1 bacterium
GGAGGCGGGAGGCGGGAGGCGAACTGCAGTAGTAGTTGTTCGCGCTTCCCTCTTCCCCCATCCCGCTAACCGACTAAAGATCTGACGACAAACCACACGTTCGCGGGCCGCTCGGCTAACCGTCGCATATACCAGCGGTACCACGCCGAGCCATAGCTGATCAGAGTTTTCACAGTGTGACCTTCGCGCGCGAGTGTGCGCTGCGCTGCGTCGCGGATGCCGTAGAGCATGTGGATCTCGTACTTGCTTTCATCGACGCCCAACGCTTTCGCGCGCTCGGCGATGCGTGAGACCAGAATTGAATCGTGCGTGCCGAATACCGGAGTGCAACCGCCCGCGCGGGCTGCCGCCAGCATTCCCGACGCGAGATCGTAGTACGCGCGATCAGTATCGGGTTTTTTCTCGTACGCAACGCGCGGCGGTTCATCATACGCGCCTTTGACGAGCCGGATCATTGGCCTCAGCGGCATCAGCTTAGCGAGATCCTCGGGCGTGCGATTCAGATACGCCTGCATCGCGACGCCAGTTGCGGGATACTTCTCGTGAATTGCGCGGTAGAGATCGAGTGTACGATCGACGTATGACGAATCCTCCATGTCGAGCCAGAGGGTGGACTGCGTTTCCGCTGCTTTCGCCGCGAGCTCGAGGAGCTGGCGCTCGCACTGCGCCATCGAAAGATCCAGTCCCAGTTGCGTCGGCTTCACGCTGACGTGCGCGGGTAGGCGCAGCTCGGCGATGCGATCGAACAACCACAGATAGTGATCGCGCACCTTTTCAGCGGCTTCCGCGCGAGTGATCGATTCGCCGAGCTGGGTAAAGACGACTCCCCGCCCCGTCGCGACGATTTGCGCAGCGGCAGCAAGCGCGTCTTCGGCGTGCTCGCCCGGCATGAACCGGCTCGTTGCGCGCTTTACGAACCGACTACGGAGAGCGAAATCGTTGAGCGTCTTGCTGCGCGACGCGGCGAGGAGGATCGATCGGCCGACTGACATGATTCATTTTGCCAGTCATGGGAACGAACTGCAACTATTGGAAAGTATGCAGCGACTATGAATCTCCTTACTCTGTCAGGTTCCTCGGGTGCTCCGTCGACGCAATGAAACGCGCGATGTCCGACTTGAGCTGCGTTGCGGATTCCTGGTTGAGATACGCCATGTGACCGCTCTTGTAGTACTTGAAGTCGACGCGGTCGCCGTAGGTCTTGTCGTATCCCAGGTGCCGGAACGTATACTCGGCGTTGGCGAACGGAGTCGCCATATCATAGTAGCCCGCGCCAACCATCACGCGCAGGTACGGATCCTTCGCCATTGCCGTGCGCAGCGACTCCGTCTCACTTGGATAACCGGCGCCGAGATTCCCGCCGCCACCAAGATCTGAATAGTCCCAGCGTCCGGCGTGACCGCCCATGTAGTACTGGAGATCACTGGTGTAGCCGAGGTCGTTGTGCAGGTAGCGCATGAACGCGGACATGAATGCGCCGGCGGGCGCGACGTCGGACGGATCGTAATCCTGACGCGTGCTGGCGGCGTTTCCGTTCAAGCCAATCATGCGGCTGTCGTAGCGACCTACGGTCTCGCGCTGTCCGCGCAAAAGCTCGGTGCGATAGGTGCCGGGATCGATGCGAAGGTTGGTATTGAGCACGAATTGCGCTGACACACCCGTGAGTCGCGCGACCTGTTGCGCGGTCGCGGTACGCTCGGCGTCCGACAACGTGCTGCCTTTTGCCAGTGCCGTGAGATAATTGCCGAACGCGTAATCGCGGGCTTGCTGGATGACTTGCTCGAGTGTGAGGCTCTGAAGATCGGCGGGGAGTTTCTTGTGGTACCACGCCGTCGCCGTGTACGTCGGGAGGAAGCACACGAAGGCGAGGTCGTTCGATGGCGCGGGGCGAATGTTCTGAAAGTCGAGCACGGTGCCGAGCAGCATGATGCCATTCAGCTCGATGCCTTCGTTCTCCTGGAGCTCCGACGCAAGTCCGGCGGAGCGGAACGTACCGTAGCTCTCACCGAAAAGATATTTGGGCGAGCCCCAGCGATTGTATTTGTCGAGGTAATCGCGAATGAACTGCCCGAACATCTTGATGTCGTTGTTGGCGCCCGTGAATTCAGAAGCTTTGACACCGGGCGCAGGACGCGAATAGCCCGTCATCATCGCATCGACCTGAACGAGATCGGTGACATCGAGCGGTGAATACGGATTGTCGACGAGAGTGTAGGGCGGAGGCGGCTGGAGACCGTTCGGGCCCATCTCCGGATGCCGCGGACTCATGAGACCCATACTGAGCCAGATTGACGCTGAGCCGGGCCCACCGTTGAAGAAGAACGTGATGGGGCGCGTGCTCGAGTTCTGCTGGTCGCGCGTGTAGGAGATGTAGAAGACGGATCCTTTCGGCTTACCCGCGTCATCGCGAATCACCATGGTGCCGGCATTAGCGGTGTACGGGACGACTTTGCCGTCGATGGTGACTGTGTGCTTGGTAGTCGTGACGTGCTCGATTGCCGGGACGCCGATGGAATCTCTGCCTGCCGGCGCGGAGTCGTTCTGCGCACGTGGTACGGGCAGTGTCGGCCGCTGCGCCGCGGCGGGTACGAGGGCAAGGCACGAGAGGACGGTAGCAATCGATAACAGACGTGGAAGCATGAGGTTCTCCATAACGGTTTCGCCGATGTACGCGTGCGTGCGCGTCGACGAGGTTGACGAGTTGAGGCGAACTGGATGACTGGTGAAGTCGCCGAGATGCTGGGTGATTCCGCTCTCTCAAGGGCGACATTCGCAATATAATGAGCGGTCACAGTGAGGATCGATGCCAGCTTCACTGTGAGGCTCGGGAGCGAGACGAGCTTCTTTGGCAAAGGAAGTCGGGCGGATCCGCGAGCGGCACAGCGGACCCGTCGTTCACGGCAGCAGCGAATTGAGAACCGCAGCCCTCGCGACCACGATGCTTTAGCGAATAACAGCAGGCGCATGTCAGACTCGAAGATTCAGCCATCGAAAGCTCCCAGACTCAAGACGATCTTTCCACGCTTGTGCGGCGCACCCGCAAGCATCTCATGCGCAGCCTGAACTTGTTCGATTGGCAGTACCT
>CADDZN010000376.1 GCA_902812375.1 bacterium
GCGCCGCAGTATTCCACACAGAATCCATTCCAGACGCTGCTCGCGGTGGAGCTATCTGGAGTATACCAGACGTAATTCGTCCGGTTAGTCACTACGTCACGCTTTCCCCCGAGCTGCGGCGTCCAGAACGAATGGATTACATCAGCCGAGCGCAACCTGAAATTCACCGTGCGACCGACCGGGAGATAAATCTCGTTGGCGGTGGTAATGCCGTACTCGGGATACTTGAATTCCCACCACCACTGGTGACCGGTGACATCGATGTTGAGCGAGCCCGGCGCGGCCTGCGCCTGGGTAATGAAGATCGTTCGAACCGTGGGCACCGCGATGAATACGAGGATGACAGCCGGTATCAGCGTCCAGGCGATTTCCAGCTTGGTGTTGCCATGGGTTTGCGGAGGCGTCGGCTGGTTTTCTCTGCGCCGGTACTTGATGACGACGTAAATGAGCGCCGCCTCGACGAGCACGAAGACGATGGTGGCGAGGAGCAGCAGGCGATCCCAGAGGAAATCGATCTCGCGCCCGAAATCCGAATGCGGGACGAGGGTGGTGTTGGGATGTGGTTCGTTACAGGAGATGGCCGCGATGGCGAATGCGGCAAACAGCGCGTAGGATGCAACCCGCCGGAGGCGGTCAGAGCCTTTCATGCGAAGGAAATCCTGTTCTCGTCGTATTGGAGGTGTCTCACCTTCGCCGGTGAAACACGCTGCGGAGTTTTCAGGCACGAGCACGTAGAAGCTAACCCGCAGGGGCTTGTTGTGGGAGGGCGGGAAACTCCCATCTTTATGTCCGACGAAACGAGATGTCGCAGATTATTCTGTCGGCCTCGGCGCCGTCATCGCTGTTGGGTTGAGCAATCTGTCGAGCTGCTCTTGCGTCATCAGACCGCGCTCGCACACGAGATCGTAAACCGCGCGCCCCGACTCGAGCGCTTCCTTCGCAATGTCGGTCGTTGTCTCATAGCCAAGGACCGGGACGAGGGCGGTTACGAGACCGACCGATTGCTCGACGAACATCTGCATGCGATCGCGGTTCGCGGTGATTCCTTCAACGCACCTTTCCTGAAGGATCTTGCACGCACGCGTCAGCGTCATCATTCCACTCAGAAGTCGGAATGCAATGATGGGCTCGAAGACGTTGAGTTGAAGTTGTCCTCCCTCCGCGGCCATCGTGACCGTCACATCTCCGCCGATGATGTCGAAGCAAACCTGGTTGACCATCTCGGGGATCACGGGGTTCACTTTGCCCGGCATTATCGAGGAGCCAGGCTGCATTGCCGGCAGATTGATCTCGCCGAATCCGGCGCGTGGCCCGGAGCTTAGCAGCCTCAGATCGTTACAAATTTTCGAGAGCTTCACGGCGCATCGCTTGAGAACCCCAGAGAGCTGAACGAACGCGCCGGTATCGGCCGTCGCCTCCACGAGATCCGGCGACGTGATCAGCGGCAAACCCGTGATGTGCTCCAGGTGTCGGCGCACGCTCTCTGCGTAACCAGGCGGCGCGTTGATGCCGGTGCCGATCGCCGTCGCACCCATGTTGATCTCACGAATGAGCGCCTGTGCCTCGCCGAGTCTGTCGACGTCCTCGAGCATCGTGTGCGCGAAGGCATTGAATTCCTGGCCAAGCGTCATCGGCACCGCGTCCTGCAACTGGGTGCGACCCATCTTGATGTAGCCGCTGAACTCTTCTCCTTTGTGAAGAAACGCGGCGGCAAGCGCGATCATCGCGAGCTGCAGATCGCCAATACTCGTATGCAGCGCAAGCTTCACCGCTGTCGGATAGACGTCGTTCGTCGACTGGCTGAGATTGACGTGGTTGTTCGGATGTACGAGATCGTACTGCCCGCGCTCTTTGCCGAGTATCTCCAGCGCCCGGTTCGCGATCACTTCGTTGGCGTTCATGTTCGTCGAAGTACCGGCGCCGCCCTGGATCATGTCGACGCGGAAGTGCTCGTGGTGCAAGCCTTCTCTGATCTCTCCGGCCGCCTGGGAGATCGCATCGACGATGTCGCGGTCGAGCAGTTTCATGTCGTAATTCGCGAGGGCCGCGGCTTCCTTCACTGTCGCGAGGGCAGCGACGAGAGTCGGGAATTCCCTGAGCTCGATTCCGGAGATCGCGAAGTTCTCGATTGCACGCAGCGTCTGAATTCCGTAGAGCGCGGACATCGGGACCTCGCGCTCTCCGAGCAGGTCGTGCTCCCGCCTGGTCGGTCCCGCGAGATCTACTCGCGGCGCGTCCGCAGCCTCGAGACGAAGCTTTCTAAGTCGGGAAGGATGCGAGGACTTCATGCGTAGCGGGAAGCTATATATGGCGCATACCTTAGTGAAGTCAGGCAGGCGGGAAGCGGGATGAGGGAAGCGGGATGAGGGAAGCGGGATGCGGGATGCGGGATGCGGGATGCGGGAGACGGGATGCGGGAGACGGGATGCGGGAGACGGGATGAGCGACGACCTCGCCCGTCCGCGGAAGCCAAGTCGCGAACCGAGGTGGCGGGCTGATCGTTATTCGCGTTACTCCAAACCAAATCGGCATTCTCAAAGGAGATCGATTGTCAATCTCGAGACGGCATTTCCTGGGCGCCGGTGCTGCTGCCGCCGCCTCACTCACGTTTCACCGCAAGGCTCTCGCCGAATCAGACGCAGACGTCATAGAGGCGGCGTCGTTCGTGAGCGCAGGGAGGCCGGTGGTTGTAGCGAGCGCGAATGGCATTCGCGGAGTCGCGCGCGCCTACGACATGATCACCCGACAGAATGCTGACACTCTCGACGCGATCATTGCCGGCGTCAACATCGAGGAGCTCGACCCCGAGGACCAGTTCGTCGGTCTAGGCGGCCTCCCCAATGAGGAGGGAGTCGTGCAGCTCGATGCATCGTGCATGCACGGACCTACGAAGCGAGCGGGTGCCGTGGCCGCACTCGAAGGCATCGCCACACCGTCCCTCGTCGCAAAGGCGGTGATGGACTATACCGATCACATCATGCTCGTTGGCGCTGGCGCCAACGAGCATGATGTGATCGGTATAGTCCATCACCGCCTTTGCGACGAGGGACGGTGTGGCGATGCCTTCGAGTG
>CADDZN010000377.1 GCA_902812375.1 bacterium
TCCGCCGCCGAAGCACGGCGTCAGCCCACACCTGCCGATGCGGCGAAGAAGGAATTGGCTGATGAAGGCAAATCAACGGCGCCGGATCCGGCGGTCAGCTCGATCGACCGCACGATACCGGGCCCCCGGAGGCGCGCTACCCGTGCGCATCTTCACGCCAAAGGCGGGAAGTGGACCGTGGCCTGTCGTCGTCTACTATCATGGCGGCGGATGGGTGATCGCCGACAAGAACGTCTACGATGCTGGTGCGCGGGCTCTCTCGAAGATGGCCAACGCCGTAGTTGTTTCGGTCGATTATCGACAGGGGCCTGAGCACAAGTTTCCCGCCGCGCACGATGACGCGTTTGCGAGCTACGAATGGGCCCTGGCCAATGCCGCATCTATTCGTGGTGATGCGTCGAGGATCGCTCTTGCTGGTGAGAGCGCGGGCGGTGGGCTTGCGGTGTCGACGGCGATTATGGCTCGCGATCGCAAAATACAAATGCCGGTCGCGGTAATCTCGGTTTATCCGATTGCCGGTACCGACACGACGACGCCGTCATACATGAAAAACGCAGACGCAAAACCACTCAACCGCGCGATGATGAGCTGGTTTTTCGACAAATACCTGAACGGACCGCAGGACCGCGCCAATCCGCGAGTGAATCTGATCGCCGCCGATCTGCACGGGCTTCCTCCGACAACGATTATCAACGCTCAAGTAGATCCGTTGGAGAGCGACGGAGAGATGCTCGCTCAGAGACTCCGCGCGGCCGGAGTCGACACGCAACAGCGAACATTCGAAGGCGTCACCCACGAATTCTTTGGAATGGGTGCGGTGATCGACAAGGCGATGGCCGCCGAGCAGATGGCGGCGGATGCTCTGAAGCGCGCTTTTGGAACCTGACTACTCAACGATGGAAACAATGGCGACTTCATCGGAAAATCGGGACTACGCAAACGCGTCGGTGACGACGCGCCGCGAATTCCTGCGACGCGCCGCAATCGGCGTCGGACTTCTGGCACCCGTTGCATTCAGCGGGTGTCACGTGCTTGGCGCGATCGGGCAGAACAAGCTCGACTTCGGCGACGATTTCGGGCTTCTCAACCTTGCGCTCGTACTGGAGACCACTGAAACCAGATTTTATGAGAAGGTGATTTCATCACCGCCGCGAGATTTGAAACCAGGCGAGCTGGAGATTCTGCGCGACATCAAGGCAAACGAGCGTCAGCACCTGAGGTTCTTCAAGCGAGCGCTCGGACCACTTCGTGTCAAAGTGCCCGACAGCAACTTCAGCTCGATCGACTTCACGAGCCGCCAAAGCGTACTGGTTGCGGCGCGGAATTTCGAGGACAACGGTGTCGCAACACTGAACGGAGCAGGTCGTCGGGTGAGCTTGCCGGAGTTCCTGACCATCGCGGGCAAACTCGTGTCGGTGGAGGGCCGCCACACGGCTTCATTGCGCGACATGCTGAATCCATTGAGTCGTGATTTCGCTGGGGATGATGTCGTGGACACAGAGGGAATGGATCGCGCGATCACTCCAGATCAATCGGTTGCGTTCATCAGCAGGTTTCTGGTGAAGCCGCCGCGCATCACCGGTCTATAGGAGATATCAGACGTGGAATTGAGAAGATTGTGTGATGAGGATCCCGAGCTCGAAGAGAGATTGTTGTCTCGTCGCGACGCGATCACTGACGGTGCAGCCACTTCGCGTACGGTCGCCGCGGGTCTCGCGATCGGGTCGGTGCCCGTCGCTTTGGCGGCTCTCTCCAGAGACTTGTTCGCTCAAGGCGGTCTGCCGTCGATCATCGTAGACGTGCTCAACTTCGCCCTCAAGCTCGAGTACCTCGAAGCGGAGTTCTACACGCGGGGCATGAACACTCCGAATCTGATCAGGGCCGAGTGGAGAGCTCAGTTCGACCAGATCAGAAAGCACGAAGATGCACACGTCAGGTTTCTCGAAGGGACGCTGGGCGGGCGAGCGATCCGCAAACCCACCTTCGATTTCACGGCGGGAAACGGAACGAACGCCGGGCCGTTTGCCGATGTCTTCGCCAACGAACAAACCTTTGCCGCCGTCGCTCAGGCGTTTGAAGACACCGGCATGCGTGCTTACAAAGGTCAGGCCGCATACCTGATGGGGAATCGCGACATTCTGGTCGCGGCGCTGAAGATCCACTCGGTGGAAGCGCGCCATGCGGCGCAGATCCATCGCTTGCGCGAGCAGAAGGCCTGGATTGTAGGAGATTCGACGGGCGGACTGCCTCCGGTTACGAAACCGATTTACGACGGTGAGGATAACCGCTTCCATTTCATCCTCGCGCAGCCCGCGAGCGGAATCAGCATGACACAGGCTTTCGACGAGCCGCTTACCAAGAGTCAGGTTCTCAAGATCGTCGACCCTTTCATTGTGGGAGGACGGTGATGAGCGCAAGAGCGCGCACGATAGTTCGCTTCGCAAGCGCAATACTCCTGGCGGCTGCTTTCAGCGCTCTTCCAGCGACGCGTCTGCCCGCACAGAATCTCGGGCCGTTTCGGCAGTTCCTCGGACTGGAAGGTTCCTATGAGAGACTCCAGTTGGATAATGGCGATGGAAAGACGGTCGGACTCAACGGTTATGGAACCCGCCTCTGGGTGAACCTCGCGCCTTTCTCCGGCCCCGGCACTCACGCGGTGGACAAGCTTTCGCTCGCTCTGTTCTATTTTCGGACGCCATCCGGAAATGTCGCGATCGCAACGCGACACTACGGCGCGGAAGTGAATATCTATCCGCTCCTGGTTCCCATCGCGAAGGCGATCGACCCGTTCCTTTCGCTTGGACTCGGCGCGTTCAGAATCGACAATCGAAGTAGCGGGGCGGGACAGCCTGCTGGCGGCGTCACGACCGTGGATATTCCGGCAGGCTCAGCAACGAACTTTGCGATCTCGCCGGGGATGGGAATTCGGGTCCCGATACCGAATCGATTTCAGCTTCGGCTCGATGCGCGCGATGTGCTCGGCCTCAATATGAGAACGGCCAACGGTGTAAGTCGCACGTCGCAGAGCTGGCAGCTCACAGGTTCGATTGGTTTGACGTTCTAATAGAGAC
>CADDZN010000378.1 GCA_902812375.1 bacterium
ACTCCGCGGTGCCGAAGCTTCAACGATCTACACTGCGGCCGAGCGAGTGCGCGATGCGCAGCAGGCGCTTGCGAGGCTGAACTACTATCGCGGATCGATGAATGGTCAGCTCGACGATGCCACGCGGCGCGCCCTCTTCGAGTTTCAGGTCGATCGCGGCTTGCCCGGTACCGGCAACCTCGATGGACGCACCGCTCAAGCGCTCGGGCTCAATCTTTCGGGTAGCCTCGAAGGAGTAGCGCTATCACCATCCCAGGCATCGGCAGTTCGCCGCGATGCGCAGTACCTGGTCTCGCGCGATCGCAGCGAGCTCGCCGCAACCGGCCTCGGGCGGCTCGATCCGTCGCGCGCTTACGCGCAAGGCGATCTGGATCTCTGGTTCGCGCTCTCAGCGTTCGCGGACAATGCGTCGATCTACGAGCAGATCGTAGCAAACGGAAGTAACCGCGACGCCTCCGTGCTTGCTGGCCGTTCGCTCGCGGATGCAGCGCGTCGCGTCGATGCCGCAATGCAGACTGCCCGCGCCTCGGCCCAGATCCAAAATGCATGGGCTGCGGTAAGGCGGCAGATCGCGACTCTCGAACCATCGCCAGGTACCTGAGTTTTCCACGACTCCTGGCAGCAGCCGGGCGCGATTCCCTTCGCGCGCCCCGGCTGTTTTCGTTCCGTGATTGGCTTCGGCACTCGTAGCTGCGAGTGGTCTGGGCACATCACGTGCGGCATCTCGCACTCATAACTTCAGGGAAACACTAAATGGCAGATGTAACGATCGAGATCCGAAAGAACGGGCCGTACAGAATTCACGGTGATGTGAATCTTGTCGATCACGAAGGAAAGCCGGTCCCCATCCCGGAGAATCGGCGTAAGGTGACGCCCGAGGGGAAGTCCTGGATCTCGCTATGTCGGTGCGGCGGCTCTGTCGTGAAGCCTTTCTGTGACGGGACTCATAGCCGCATTGGCTTCATTGGCGCCGAGGAGGCGGTACAGAAAATCGAGGCTACTCCCCCATCGCCTTGAGCAGCACGCGCTTGGGGCGCTGTCCGTCCCACTCGCCGTAGAAAACGCGCTGCCACGGACCAAAATCGAGTTTGCCTTTCGTCACCGGAACGATGACCTCGTGACCAATAGTCAACGAGCGCAGATGCGCGGCTGCGTTGTCCTCGCCCGTTCCGCTGTTGTGCCGGTACTCCTCCGGCGACCAGGGAGCGATTCGCTCCTCGAGCCAGTCGAGGATGTCCTTCCATAAACCAGGCTCGTGATCGTTGACGAAAATCGATGCCGAGATGTGCATCGCTGAGACGAGTATCATTCCTTCGTCGATCCCGGCGGCCGCTCTGCACTTCTCGACTTCGTCGGTGATATCGATGATCTCGTGCCGCTTCTTCGTGTTGAAGGTAAGGTACGAGGTATGGGTCTTCACGCGAGCTGTTTCTCGTCGAGCAGACCCGCGTGCCAGGACTGACGCGCCTCGAGCTCGAATCGCGCGCGCCATTCGCCGAGTGTTGTCACGGTTGGATCGAAGACGTGGGTATCAGGGTGAATGACCCCTTCCGCGCTCAACGCGGTGAAGCGCTCGCGGTCCACTGACTGGATCTCGCCTCTGTCATCACGATAGAAAACGAGCCCGCTGGTGACGAGACTGGCACCCAGCTCAGGCCCGAGCGCCTTGAGCGCGCGGAACAGTCCGTCGATCGAGCAACCCGATGCGCCCGCAGTTGATTGATCGACCGCGACAGTGAGGAAGCGCCCATACCTCCAGTCCCTGCCCACCGTAAGAGGCGCGCCGTGCGCATGCCACTGTGAAAGAAATCGATCGACTTCCGGGAGAAGAATCTCCGACTTGCGTTGATCTAGCGTTCGGTCGCTTCCGAATACCCAAGTGCGGGCGGCGTCGGGCAGTTCTTCGATTTCTACCAATGGCATATGAGCTCCTTATGCATCATAAACAATACTGGCTCACGAGAAACCAGCAACGTGTGTAGGGCGAGCTCTTGAAGAAGTTGATCAGAATTCCCGCGATCTTTCCTTCCCCTGCCTGAGAAGGATTCAGGCCATCCTGCTCGAAATCCTCACGGTTCCAGGTGAGCCCGTCTGACCGCGGCTCCATTCCGTTCGCCCACATGTACGGACCCCAGAGAATTGGCGCCGACATCTTCCGCGCGTAGTCCAGAGTGCCCACACGCGGATTGTTCTGCTGCCCACGCATCTCCCTTATCTGCGAGTCGATCAACCACTTCACGGAAAACCCAGTCTCGTAGGCGTATGGCTCTCCACTCAAATCAAGAGTGGCGTATCCGCCATAGACGCGACTCGAGACAAAAACGAGGCGGAGGTTGGGATAGCGAACCCGCATCGCGCGCATCACCTGCCCAAGGTTCGCCAGCAAGGCATACGCGTCAGCACTATCCGTAGGCAGCGACGCCGTTGGCTTTGGATCGGACAGATCTATCCACGCCGCCTGCACCTGGTTCTCGCTCAAACCAAGTGGCGCAAGTCGAGCGATTTTGATTCGCTCATACGCCGGCGCAGATGCGGAAGTCCACGCTGGGGCGTCGAGGCTGTCCGCCGCGCCATTGACGATGACCAGCGTGTAGTGATTGACGCTCGGGTCCGCTGCTGCTCTTCCCATGAAAGTCCACGCCCCACATGGTGGACTGGAGGGGGCGGAGCACCACACCTGTGTCGTGCTCGACCCACCAATGGAAATCAGCACGAACTTCCCAAATGGACTTTCATCGCCGTTGACATCAAGCGGCTTAATGGAGTTCCTGCGCGCCCGAGCCGCGGAATCGTGATCGGGCGGAGGTTGGTTGATTCCGTCGGGATAGAGGCCGCCCTCGATGCTGTAATATGTTCGCGCCAACAGATCAGTAAGCGGGATCTTTACAGTATCGGTGGGTGGTCCGATGACTATGGGCTTTGGAGGAGGTGGCGGTGGAGGCGGCGGAGCGCACCCGGTCAGTGCGCCCGCGATTGTCAGAACAGCCAGAGTTTGACGTCTGGGGGGAGCCCGCATCCCTACCGGATTTCTGCGGCCT